>JAQVCU010000042.1 GCA_028689635.1 Oscillospiraceae bacterium | reverse complement strand
GCCGATGGAGATCAGATCTTCCACGCCGATGCCGGTGGATTCAAATTTTCTGGCAATGTATACCACCAGCCGCAGGTTGTGGACGATCAGGGTCTGGCGCGCTTCCGGGCTTTTTTCCTCCAACTGTCGAAACGCCTTCTGCTCCGCCTCCCGGCTTAAAGGAGGCGGCAGGTTCTCCGGCCCGTTGATGTAATAAATGCTTTTTCGTCCCGTGATCCTTCCGACAAGTTTCCTCAAAAGATCCTTCCAACCCCCGCAAAAGCCCCACAGCTGTTTCATCTTCGCTCTCCCTTCTCCAAACCGGCCGTTTCAGCGCCGGTACATTCCGTCAGATCAAGCCTGTGGCTAAGCACCACCTGACGCCCGCCTTCCGAAATCGGCTCCGCTGATATCCCCAGCAGCGCCCGCTCCGCCTTTTGCCATCTTTTCTCCTGCTTTATGTAAAGCCCATCCGGGTAAAAGGCGGAGATCGCCCCTTCCTTTCCCAGGGCGCGGTAGGGGATCATTCGAAACCCTTTTAATCTTCTCAGCTTTTCCGGCTCCGGGGCTTTTCCCTTTTCAAGAAAATCCAGCACGGCGCTCACCTCCGGCGGCTCCTTTCCGGAGAAGGCCGCCCGGGCGCATACCGATACCGGCGTTCCGCTCAGGGCGTCCTCCAGGTCGTTTCCCGTATCGACCATCCCTTGCAGAAAAAACTTTCTTCCGCCCAGGGCCACGCATACCTCGCAGTCGATCTCTTTGCCCCCCGGCCTTCTGCGGCAACGGCTAAACACCTCGGTAAAAACCCATGCGCCCGCCGCCGATAGGATCAATCCCGCCGGTGAGAGCTGCAGATAAAGCACGCTGTTTTCATAGATCATCCCCGCAGGGCTCGCCGCCAACCACACCGCCAGCATCAGCCCGGCAAATAGAAAGTTGACTGCAAAAAAGACGAGGTTCTCCCGCAGGCTTTGACGCAGGCTCACATGAGGGAACGCGATCTCCAGCATCAGCGCCGCCGCCAAAAGCTTGGAGAGCGCAAGCAAGACCGCCGGGATCTGTGGAAAAAAGATGATCAGCGCATACAGCGCCCCTGTCAGCGCCGCCAGCAGCAGACGAAGCCCGGAAGCATGGCGTCCGCACAGCTTTCCCGCCGCTGCCAGCAGCAGATAATTGATCATCAGATTGATGCTTAGGAGAATATCCACATAAATGTCCATCCGCGCGCTCCTTCGGACAATGTTTCTTTCCCCATTATAAGGAGCGCCCAAGCTCTTACCGTGTCGTTTGGGGTCGGCTTTTCCGGACAGATCCCGGCGAAAAACGGCGGCAAATACGAGCCGGCGTGTCTCTCCTGCTTTCGCGGCCCCTTTTCTTTCTCCTGAAATAATTTTTTTCGGCGGCATGCAATAAATTGCCGGTGTTTTCCATTGTCTTTATGAAAGGCGGCAGGCGCCGCCGCTAAACGACCGATCATAAGGAGGATTTGAAATGAAAAAGTTTTTACAAGGCCGGAATATTTTATTTGCCGCCGCAGCCTTCGCCGCAGCCGCCCTCATCGGCAGCGGGGCCTGGTATTGCCTCTCCCCTTCCGGATATATCGCCCTGGATGTGAACCCCAGCGTCGAGATCGTCACCAACCGGTTGGATCAGGTGGTCTCGGTGACGCCGGCCAATGAAGACGCCAAAAAGCTGTTGGACGGCTATCGCTTGAACGACCGCGACCTGGATGACGTGATCGAAGACCTCGTCGACCGCATGGTGCTTTCCGGATATTTGGGCGCCGCCACCGAAAATGAAGTGCTCATCACCGTAGGCGACAGCGCCGCCGCCGAAAAAACGCTGGAAAAAGTAAACTCCAAAATCGCCTCCTATCTGGAAACCCGCCGGGTATCCGCCAATCTGCACTGCCAGGAGATCGATCTGGACGACGACCTGATCGAAGCTGCCAAGGAAAACCACGTCTCCGCCGGTAAAATGTGCCTGATTCAGGAGCTGTTATCTGCAAAAGGCGATATCACTGCCGAAGACCTTGCCACGATGCGCCTGAGCGATCTGCTGGACTACACCAGCGCCAACAACATCCCGCTGGAGCTTCTGGAAGACGCTTTGGACGACCTGGACGATCTTTATCCGGACGGACGTTATGAAGCCCTGGAGGAAGCCCTGGACGGCCTGAACGACAAAGAGGAGTCCGCCTCTCCCGCCCCCTCCCAAAGCAGCGGCGCCTCTATCCCCACCGGGGATCAGGAGAGCCTGATCTCGCAGGCCCTTGCCGGAAACAAAAAGCTCTCCGCCGAGGACCTTGCCGGTATTACTGCGGAGGAACTGCATCGCTATGCGGTAAGCCATGGGATCTCCTTCGAACATTTTGAAGAGCAACTTGGCAACCTGGATGATCTCTATCAGGACGAGCGTTTTGACCGTCTGGAAGAGCTCTTCGACCGCTATCTTGAAGACAACGGGTTGGACCATGATGACCATGATGACGATCATGACGATCATGACGATGATCATGACGATGACGATGATCATGACGATGACGACGATCATGACGATGACGATGATCATGACGATGACGATGATCATGATGACGATCACGATGATGACGGCGATCATGACCATAACAGCCGCAATTGACCGCAGCCCCTGGGTTCTAAAGCCCTCGCAGGCAATGCCGGTTCGTTAAATCCACGATCATAACGCAAAAGGGGGTAAATCTTCGGATTTGCCCCCTTTGCTTTGGAACACACCGCCGCCATCTTGCATAACATAAAAGGAGATCCCATTTTGACAGAAATCGCGAGGTGTTTTTCATGGCCAAAGCCCCGGCTGAAAACAAATATCCCGGCATCGTATTAAAACCCGGCTCCTCCGGCCCGGAGGTGGAAAAGATCCAAACCTGCCTCAACGTCATCGGAACATTTTATCCGGCCGTTCCCCCTCTAAACGCAGACAGTGTTTTCGGCGCCGTTACCGAACGGGCCGTATCTCAGTTTCAGCGTCTGTTTGGCCTCTTAGACGACGGAAGGGTGGGACGGCAAACCTGGAACGCCGTCTTCTCCGCCTGTTACCGGCTGCAGGAGGCTCCGCTGGACCCCGGGCTCTACCCCGGCTTTCCGCTGCAAAAAGGGGACCGCGGCAGCAACGTCTCCCTTCTGCAAAGCTATCTGTCCCTGCTGGCCCAAAAAGATAGGGATATCCCCCCTGTTGCCATTGACGGCCGCTATGGCAGCGCCACCGAGCGGGCCGTTTTCGCCTTTCAGCGTCAATCTTCCCTGCCCGCCACCGGTGTTGTGGATCGATCTGTCTGGGACGCCATTATCCGCCGTGCCCGGGAACTGGCGCCGGATTGGAACGCGGCCCCCGGGCATCTTCTGCGCTTTGGTTCCACCGGTTTTGACGTTGTGACAGCGCAAAACTGCCTGAACACGGTTCATTCCTACGACGCCGCTGTCCCCCGCGTGGTGGTGGACGGCCGCTACGGAGCGGCTACGGAAAACGCCGTAGAGCTTTTCCAGAGAAAATATGAACTTCCCGCCGATGGGATCCTGGGCCCGCAGGCCTGGGATGTCCTCATGAGGGCTTGCCGCGGTCCGGCAGAGCCGCCTGCCGCCCCCGAAGGCTACGCCGGTGTTCCTCTGGCCTATGGCTCTTTTGGCAGCGAAGTGCAGCGCCTTCAGGCGGCGCTCAATCGTTTGCGCCAAAGCCAGCTCCGCCCCTTCTCCGCGGCCCTAAAGGAAGACGGCCGGTTTGGGAGCGACACCGAACGCGCTGTTTTGGCTTTTCAGCAGACCTTTGGCCTGCGCGCGGATGGGATCGTCGGGCGTGAAAGCTGGCGCGCCCTTGCCCACGCCCAGCATGAAACAGTCGGCGGGCATATCGCCCCCGCGCCGCAGCCCCCCAAACCTTCCCTGTTGCCAGACGATCCAGAGGAATATCCCGGCACGCCCTTGGGCGACGGCGCAGAAGGCCCCGCAGTGACCCTTCTGCAGTCCAGGCTCAACGAGGTGGGGGATCATTACCACTCCATTCCCAGGCTGGCCGAGGATGGAAAATACGGCGAAAACACCATGCGGGCTGTTTTTGTGTTCCAACGGATCTTTTTTCCACGGGCAACCGGCGTCGCCGGAGAGGATACCTGGAAGAAGCTTATGGAGGTCAGCGGACAGCTGCGCAGCCGGGCCAAGGCCGGGCTGTAGAGGCTTTTGCAAAAGACGGGCGGCCTTTCGCCCGTCTTTTTCTTTGCCCGGGAAGCCCCACGCTAAAAAATTTTACAGCTTCTTCATCCTAACCGCCCCAAAATCCGTTATAATGAAGATAATCTACGGGCGCTTTGCGGCCCGTGCAACAGGCGGTGACGTTTTGAAAAGCTTTTGGAGGTTTCTTCTTATCCTGCTGCTGGCCCTTTTGCTGGCCCTATCCCTGGTGATCATTGAAAAAGAGACCTCGGTGTTTTCCAAAGGGGCCGCCGCCCTGTCCGGCTCCCGCCCCGCGGCCTCCGTCAGCTCCAGCTCCGCCGCCGTCTCCCACAGTTCGTCCGTCTCTTCTGGCGGCGAAGGCAGCCAGGCCACAGCCCATGACGCCGCTTTGCTCCCCGTGGACGCCTCTGGGCAGCTGGCTAAGGAAAACCCTGTCCGCACGCCGGAGAACACGGGAGAAAACGAAAGTTTTCCCGCCGATTTTTACCCCTACCGCACTATGCTGTCAGAAAAGGGGAAAAAAGTCTATAATCAGGTGTTTGCCAACGCCCAGGCCCTGAACGACTCTTTCTACTTAGTCTCCTCTCTGCCTCCGGACGAGCTGGAAACGGTGTTCAGCGCCGTGCTCTTTGATCATCCCGAGCTTTTCTGGCTGGATTCCAGCTATCAATACGAATACACCGCGCAGGGGGAAGCCGTCTCCATGACGCTCTCCTTTAACAGCACCGCCGATCATATCGCCGCAGCCCAAGCCAAATTTGACGCCGCCCTCAAGGCTTTGATCGATGGGGCCGGCGCCCTTGCCACCGCTGTGGAGCGGGAACAGTATGTCCACGATTATCTTCTGGATCAAGTGGAGTACGACCTGGATTCTGCTCTTAACCAAAGCGCCTACAGCGCCCTTGTCAATGGCAGATCGGTCTGCGCCGGATATTCCCGGGCTTTCCAGCTTGCGATGACCCGGCTCGGCGTGCCCTGTTATTACTGCGTAGGAGATTCCGGCGGCAGCCACGCCTGGAACATGATCCGCCTGGATACGGGATACTATCATATCGATGTTTCCTGGGACGACCCTGTCGGCAATCCATCCGGCACCCGTCATTATCAGTATTTTAACCTAACGGACGCCGAGATCTCCGTCGACCATACCCGCACCCGGCTTTCGCAATACCTGCCCGCCTGCGACGGCCCCAGCTTGCTGCAGCAGGCCCCCTCCGGATTGGAGACCTACGCCGGACTGGGCTTTACCGAAGCGGATATTCTTTACAGCCTGGACGACTACTACGCCGCCTGCCGGAAGGCTCTGAACCGGGAAGGCTTGGGAGAACACACCTTTTTCTTTCTTCTGTCCGACCAATTCCTGTTGGACGATGTCTACACTTCCGTCAAAAAAGAGGACTACGCCGCGGGCTATCTCAACGATGTAATGGCGGATCTGGAGCTCAACGGCTGTTCCTATCAGCTTCAGATCAAAGCCCAAGAGCTGGATAACGGCTACTACCGTCTTACGCAAAAGGTGGTGCTGGAGGAAGCTGTGGAAAAACGATCGGAATAGGACGCAGGGGGATTTTTTCTCTTTGAGGCAACAAAAAAGCGGCGCAGAAAAATTCTGCGCCGCTTTTTTGCTGTCTGGCCCGGCGGTCATTCCGGGTTTTTCAGTTCGTCCAAAATCTGGTTTTTGATCGCCGTCCCGGTCTCCATCAAGGTGAACAGCGTTTCCCGATCCCCGTCCCGCAGGGCTTTTTTGTAATCGATCAGTTTCTCGATCAGCAGATCCAACTGGTCGCAGAGCTTATCCCTGTTCAGTTCAAACAGCTCTCCCCACATGGCGCAATTAAGCCGGGAGACCCGGGTCAGATCCTGAAAGCTGCCGCCGGTAAAGCCGCTGAAACGGGTGGCCAGTTCGTTCTGGATATAGGCGCTGGAGAGGATGTGGGCCAGCTGGGAGGTATAGGCGATCATCTCGTCGTGGGTATCCGGGTCGGAATAGACCACCCGGCCAAACCCCAGACGGCGGAAAAAATTTTCCAGCGCGGATACCTCGGCGGCGTCCTCCCCGCCGTCCAGGGCAAAGATCACGCTGGCGCCCTGATAGAGCGTAGGCAAGGCGCTGTCAAAACCGCTGGTCTCCCGCCCCGCCATGGGATGGGCGCTGATAAAATGGACCCCTTGCCGGCGGCAAAGGCCGCCCAATCGTTCCGACACATAGCGCTTGACGCCGCACAGATCGGTGACCACCGTGCCCGGGCGCAGCTGTTCGATGTGTTTTTCCAGGTAATCCACCGCCGCCTGGGGATAGAGGGCCAAAAACAGCAGGCCGCACTCTTCAAGGCTCTCACCCGCTGCGTCCGCCGCACCGGCGGCCAGCGCCTTTTCCACCGCCTGCCCATCCCGATCCCACACAAGGACCCGGCTTTTTGTACGGTTTTTTATCGTCATGGCAAGGGAGCCGCCAATCAGCCCCATGCCTACAATACCGATGGTTTCAAATCGTTCCATTGTTTCAGGCTCCATTCCCGGCCAAGCGCGATCTTCCGGCGCCCGCCGTCTTTACGCCGGAAGAAGAGAATGCGGCAGGCTGTCCTGCGCGTCAAAGGTCTCCGGCGCCTTTCGGATATTGTATCTCAAATTGAAGGTTTTGCCAAGAGCGAGGCGGAAATTTTCCCTTTGCCCAAAAAGGAGAAAAGGTTCGACCCCGAAGGAAAACTGTGGTAAACTAAAAGAAACATCGAAGGGGGCGATCCCCCATCGGCGCCAGGAGCCCGCTGTCTATCCATCATAAGGAGGTCTTTTCATGAAAGTTCTTTTGCTCAACGGAAGCCCCCACGCCCGCGGCTGCACTTTTACCGCGCTTTCCGAGGTGGAAAACCAGCTGAAAGCCGAAGGGCTGGAAACCGAGCTCATCCACGTCTGCGCCCGCCCCGTCCGGGGCTGCATCGGCTGCGGGCGCTGCGCTGTCAATCAGCATCGCTGTGTGTTTGGCGATGACCCTGTCAATACGGTGCTGGATAAAATGGAAGAAGCCGACGGCCTGGTCCTGGGATCCCCAGTGTATTACGCCTCCGCCAACGGCTCCTTCACCGCCTTTTTAGACCGCCTGTTCTACGCCGGGAACAGCTTTGCCGGAAAAGTTGGGGCTGCGGTGGTCTCCGCGCGCCGGGCCGGCACCACCGCCTCCCTGGATCAGCTCCACAAATATTTTTCCATCACACGCATGCCGGTGGCCACCTCCCAATATTGGAACATGGTACACGGCAACTCGCCGGAAGAGGTGGTCAAGGACGAAGAGGGGATGCAGATCATGCGCACCCTTGGCCGCAACATGGCCTGGCTGCTCAAGTGCATCGAGGCCGGCCGCAGCGCCGGGATCTGCCTGCCGGAGGAGGAAGCCCGCCTGCGCACCAATTTCATCCGCTGACCCTTCTGGGCGCGCCTGGGAAACCGGGGCGCCCTGTCTTTTGCTTGTAAACGATATCGAAATGAAAGAAACCGGCTCAACGCCCTTGACAGCGGTTTTTGCCATGTTAAAATAGAATATGGATGAAATCGTTTTATTTTTATAAAAAGGATGTGGCAATATGAGTATTTCTCTCGACAATGTTGTGTATGCCAAAGTACCCGCGCCAGCGGCCCCCGCGCCGGCAGCGACGGTGGATATCACCGCCAAAACCTTTGCCCTGCGGCATCAGAAGGCGGTCGCCGCCATGAAGGCCGAGGGGCTGGACGCCCTGGTGCTCTATGCCGACCGGGAGCATGCCGCCAATTTTGGCTATTTTACCGGCTTTGAACCCCGTTTTGAGGAATCGGTGCTGGTGATGCACGCCGACGGGCGTTCTTTTATCCTGCTGGGCAACGAATCCCTGCGGATGCAGGCCTATAGCCAGCTGCCCGTCACCGCCATCCATGTGCCCCATTTCTCCCTGCCCGGCCAGCCCATGGGCAACACGGAAACCCTGGAACAGCTGATCGCCCAAAGCGGCCTGCGCGGCGGCATGAAAGTGGGCGTCATCGGATGGAAAATGTTCACCAGCCCTATTGAAGATAATTCCCAGCTCTTTGATGTGCCCTATTTTATCCTTGATCCTCTCAAAAAGATCGTCGGACAGGGCCTCAAAAATACCGCCTATCTGCTGATCGACGCAGAAAAAGGCGTGCGCATCATCAACGGCGCCAACGATATTGCCCACTACGAATTTGGGGCCGCCCTGGCCTCCGACCGTGTGAAAAAGCTGCTGGACGCCATTGAGGTGGGCAAAACGGAGTTAGAGTTGGCTCAGAACCTGGCCGCTTTTGGCCAGCCCACCAGCGTCACCACCATCTGCGCCACCGGCGAGCGTTTTACCAACGCCGTGGTATGGCCTCGGGCAAAAGCTGTGGAGCTGGGCGATAAATTCTCCGTCACCATGGGCCTGCACGGCGGCCTGACCAACCGCGTGGCCTACGTGGCCCGCACCCCGGAGGATCTTCCTCAGGGCGTGCAGGATTACGTGGACGTGGTAGCCCGCCCCTATTATGCCGGCATCGCCACCTGGTATGAGACCATTGGCGTAGGCATCACCGCCGGAGAGCTCTATGCCGCCGTAGACGCCGTTCTGCCCAAAGAAAAATACGGTTGGGTGCTCAACCCCGGCCATTTCACCTCTGATGAGGAGTGGGTCTCCTCCCCCATCTATCGGGATTCCCCCGTCGTACTCAAAAGCGGCATGATGTTCCAGATGGATATCATCCCCAAAGTAGAGGGATACGGCGGCGTCAATGCCGAGGATGGCGTTGCCATTGCCGACGCCGGCCTGCGCGCCCAGATCAAGGCCGAATACCCCGAGGTATGGGCCCGCATCGAAGCCCGCCGCGATTATATGCTTCACACCCTGGGGATCCGTCTGAAGCCGGACGTTCTGCCCCTTTCCAACCTCACCGGCTATCTGCGCCCCCTCCTGCTCAACAAGGACTGGGCTCTTAAAATTGTCCGCTGAACATTTTGCATCGGGGGGCCGCGGTGAAAGACCGCGGCCCTTTTTTGCGTTTTGCACGGAAAATTGGGCAAACAGCCGCAATTGCCTATTGCAGTTTAACGTGGAAAGAATAGAATAAAAAAGTAGATACGGCCGCCTTGGAAAGGAGTTCGATCGCCGTGCAGCTGTCAGATTACACCTTGGGACAATGGGTCTTTTTCTTCTACTTTTACTGTTTTGTGGGATGGTGCATCGAATCCACCATCGTTTCGATCGATCAAAAGCGCTGGGTCAACCGCGGGTTTCTGCGCAGTCCCCTGCTTCCGCTGTACGGCTCCGGCGCCATTGTGATCCTCTTTGCTTCCCAGCTGGTGCAGCGCCATCCAGTGGCGGTGTTTTTTGCCGGTATGGCGGCCGCCACGATACTGGAGTATTTTGTCGGCTGGGGCATGGAATCTCTGTTTCAGATCAAATACTGGGATTATTCCTCCAAAAAATTCAATCTTCATGGCCGGATCTGCCTGATGTCCTCTCTGTTTTGGGGCTTTCTCTCCCTGGTCATGACCTTTTTGATCCATCCCCCGGTAGAGCGGCTGATGCTGCGGGCAGATCCCGCCTTGATCCACTATTTCGACGCTGTGGTCACTGTGGTCTTTGTGCTGGATACCATCTATTCCGTCCGCGGCGCGCTGGATCTTAACCGGTTGCTGGCCAACATCACCCGCATCCGCACCGAGCTTTCCCGCATCACCGCCCTTTTGGAAGAGCGCCGGGAAATGCTGCAGTCGGAGCGGGAGGAGCATTCCCACAAATTGGAGGCTCTGCGGGAAGAGCTGGAAAGCGCCTTCCAAAAAGTGGGGTATTTCAAGTCCTCGCTGCTTAAGGCTTTCCCCCACGCCCACTCCAAACAGTATCGGGCCGCTTTGAAGGATCTTCGTGCCCGCCTGCTGGAAAAGATCGAGAAAAAGGACGAACGCCGCCACAACAGCGTTCAGTAAAGCTCATAAAAAAGGCCGCCCGCAGCATGCGGACGGCCTTTTTGCAGAGATCGGTCATTTTGTCGAAACCAGGCTGTTGCACACCATCCCCACAATGATCACCAATAGGCCAAGCCCGGCTACCAGGGATGGAGCTGCGTCGTGAAGGAAAAACACCCCGCCCAAAAGGGTGAAGATCACTTCGCCGCACTGGGTGGCCTCCACCACCGCCAGCTTTTTGCGGTCGTGCCGCACCAGGTCGGTGGCGTGAAAAAACAGGATCGTTGCGATCACGCCGGAAAAAAGCGCGACAATAGCGGATTGTGCCACCTGTCCCCCGCCGGGCGGGCCGGACACCGCCCAGGCCACCGCCGCGGCAAGAAGCCAAAAGGGCATGCTGCACAGGGTCATACCAAACACCCGCTGCGCTGTATCGAGGCTGTCCGGGCAATGCTGCATCATTTTGCGGTTCCCCAGGGGATAGCTAAACGCCGCGATCAGGATCGGGATCAGCGCCATAGCGCTGCCCCATATGCCGGAAGACGTCCAATGATCCGCCTGTAGGAGAAAGATCCCCGCCAGGATCACAAGGCTCATCAGAATATTTTTTACCGGGATCTTCTGCCCAAAGAGCGGCGTCAACAGCACCCCAGCCACGATCGTCACCTGCCAAAGGGCGGCCACCAGCCAGGATTCTCCATAAGCCGACGCCATGGTCAGCGGAAGATAAAACAGTCCAAACCCCACGGTGCTCCAAAGAAGCCAGGGAACCGGCCGACGCCTAACATCCTGCAAAACGGCGCGGACCCGTCCCTTCCCCTGAACGGCAAGAACCGCCCACAGCATGGGAAGCATCAGGAAAAAGCGCAGGCAGCCGCTCCACATCCAGTATCCGCCGCCCAGATCCATGCTGCGGTTAAAAATAAAAGCGAAGGCAAAAAACAACGAGGCCAACACCCCATACAGCAGGGGCTTGAGCATAAAAATCACTCTCCTTTGGGCCGGCGCGGCGCAGCGGCAATCAATAGGTTTCCCAGTGGATCCGTTGGGGGTCGTAGCGAGATACGGCGGGCTGCCGCGTCTCAGGCACGCCCACCGCGATCATGGCAAATGTCTCCACCCCCTGAGGCAGGGAAAACATGGCGCCCAGCTGCTCAACGCGCTCGCTGTCCGGATGGATCCCCATCCATACGGCGCCAAGCCCTATTTCTTCCGCTTCGATCAGGATATTTTCCACCGCCGCTGAAAGATCCTGCGGCCAAAGGGGTGAAAAATCCCCCGCGCGGCGAAGCGCCAGGATACCCGCCGCCGCACCGGCCATGGGGCCGGAATAACGATGCACCCGGGAAAGCTCCTGCAGCCGCGCTGGATCGGTCACCACAATAAACTCCCAGGGCTGCTGATTGTGGGCCGAGGGCGCCTGCATCGCCGCCTTCAGCAGCAGCTCCAGCTGTTCCCTGCTCACCGGCTCACGGGCAAATCTGCGGGTGCTTTTTCTCGATAAAACCGCGTCCATATCAGTTCCTCCTTCTGGCCCTTCGGCATGTTCAAAAAGCCGTATCAAACCGCGGTGTGATAGATCCACTTTCCGCGGAGGATGCGCGGGATCAGCACAAGGGTCTTGGCAAATTCATCGCTGGAAAGGATAAAATAGACCCACACTGGGTGCAGCGGCACCACCAGGGTGAAAAACAATCCGCCAAAGATCTTGAACAGGAATAGGACCGTAAAATCCACCGACATGCAAAACACCGTATCCCCAGCTCCGCGAAGGATCCCCGCCAGGGTGACGATATTGATGGACTGGAAAAACAGCAGATAGGCCAATACCACCATCATCCCCAAAACCATGGCGTCGGTCTTCGCCGTCCCGTTGATCAGGTTGGGCGCAAAGGGGCGCAGCAACAGCATAACAGCGGCGGCTCCCGCCGCAAAAAGATAGCTGAGCCGCGTCAGCTTACGGGCGGAAACGATGGCCTCGCCGTCCTTTCCCTCCCCGATCAGGTTCCCCACCAAAACACCGGCCGCGGAACCAAGGCCCATGACGGCTACGCCGCCCAGCTCCTGCAACACATTGATCAGGCTGGAGGCGGCCAGGGCCGGTACGCCCAGATGGCCGATCACCGCCGCCTGAACGGCGATGCCCACCCCCCAGTTAAGCTCGCTGAACAATACGGGAAGGCTATAGCGAACCAGTGCCCGCCAGTACATGGAGGTCTTTCGAAAAAGATCCGGAAAGCGCAGGCAGATACGGTTTTCCGCAAAACGCATATAAGCCGCCACCAAAAGAAACTCAAAAATGCGGCTGATGAGGGTGGCAAGGGCGGCGCCGCGGCATTCCATTCTGGGAGCGCCCAGATTGCCGAAAATAAACACCCAGTTAAGAAACACATTCAGCACAAAAGCGGCGCCGTAAATACACATCGATACCCGCACATTGGCGGTGCTGCGCAGGCCGATCAGATAAATGCCCGTAAACGAAGAAAAAAGATACGAAAGGCTAACGATGCGCAGATACTGCACCCCATATTCGATGACGCCCGGATCGTTGCTGAAAATCGACAACACCTGGCTGGGAAAAAGCTGCAGCAGCACAGTGGCCGCCAAAGCGCAGAACATGCCGATGCGGAGCATCAGGCCCAAAATGGCCCGGATGGGGCCGCATTCTTCCCGTCCCCAGTACTGGGCCGTCAACACGGTGGAGCCGGTGGCCAGGCCAAAAACCAGGGTAGTAAAGATGATGTAAGGCTGGTTTGCCTGCGCCACGCCGGAAAGCTGCGCCTCGCTGATACCGCCGATCATCAGCGTATCGGTGACGCTAACGCCTACATTGATCAGGTTTTGCAGGGAGATCGGGATGGCAATGGGCAGGATCCGCCGCATCATGGACTGTTCTTTCATAGGGGTCTCCTTTAAAACGCCGGGCCACGCCGGTTTCTTTGCCCCCAAAGGGCAATATCCGTTCCTCCCTATGGCCTGCGGCGGGTTCCCATCCGCAGGTATTTTCAGCGGGGCCCAGATTTGCATTTATTATAACATCACAAATTGTCTTAATCAAGAATATGGCATACGGCATTTTTTAAAAACGCCGTTCCCCGATTTGCCCTTTGCACACAAATCAAAACTTCCCTCTTTTTGTTTTTACCCAAAAGAAAGAAAAAAGGCTGCGTATTCTTGGGTTATGTCTTGACATCCCCGCCCTGCTGATGATATAATAGCAAAGCGACAATGAGTTGCAACGGTGTGCGGCAGTGCTGGAATCGGCAGACAGGCACGTTTGAGGGGCGTGTGCGCGAGCGTGTGGGTTCAAGTCCCATCTGCCGCACCAAACAAAAAAGACCAGTCTTTTGACTGGTCTTTTTTGTTTTCCTGTCACGGCGGAGGATCCAGCTGCCCTCTTTGCCTTGCGGGCGGCCCCATGCGTAGACATCATATGGTCCCCTGCGGCCTCCTCAAAGCCCTTGGAACGCCTGCCCCCTTCATGTGGATTGTAGTTGCAACCTGTTCTCTCAAACGGTATAATAACTACAGTATAGTTATTATACTTGATTTTTATGGCCGCCCTACGGGCATGGCCAATGATACCTGATTTCAAAACCAAATAACCGGCTGAAAGCCCAAATGTTTTTGACCGGAAAAATCAACAGAATGGCGGTGGTACAATGGCGGCTTTGTTGGAATATAAATGCCCATGCTGCGGAGGAGCGATCCAATTTGACAGCGGCTCACAGAAAATGAAATGCCCTTTCTGCGACACGGAAATCGACCCGGAGGCGTTAAAGCATTACGATGACGACCTCAAAAAGGAATCCTCGGGAGAAATCGTATGGCAAACGCCCCAGGGCAACCAGTGGGCGGAAGGCGAAACCGACGGTATGCGCGTTTATGTCTGCGAATCCTGCGGAGGAGAGATCGTCTGCGACGAAAATACGGCGGCCACCGCCTGCCCCTTCTGCAGCAACCCCGTGGTGATGAAGGGACAGTTTTCCGGCTCCCTGCGGCCGGACTGTATCATCCCTTTTAAGCTGGATAAAGCCGCCGCCAAAGCGGGGCTTTTGCAGCACTTCCGGGGAAAGATCCTGTTGCCTAAGGTGTTTAAGGATGAAAACCACATCGACGAAGTCAAAGGGGTCTACGTACCATTTTGGATTTATGGGGCGGACGCCCAGGCAAGGGTCCGCTATCGCGCCACCCGTGTGCGCTGTTGGAGCGACAGCCGTTACGATTATACCGAGACCAGCTATTATTCGGTGCTCCGCGGCGGAAGCCTCGGCTTTGACCACGTGCCGGTGGACGGTTCCACCAAAATGGCGGACGACCTGATGGAATCGGTAGAGCCCTTTGATTTTTCAGGCGCCGTCGATTTTCAAACGGCCTATCTCGCCGGATATCTGGCGGATAAATACGACGTTACGCCGGAAAAAAGCCTAAACCGCGCCAGTGAACGCATCCGCCGCAGCACGGAGGAATCCTTTGCCCGGACGGTGGCTGGTTATAGCAGCGTGCAGACCGAATCCGCCGATATCCAGCTTGCCAACAGCAGCTCCACCTATGCGCTTTATCCCGTTTGGCTGCTCAACACCACCTGGAACGGAAACCGCTACACCTTTGCCATGAACGGACAGACTGGAAAATTTGTGGGAAATCTGCCTGTGGATAAAGCCGCGTTCTGGCGCTGGTTTGTGGGGATCACGGCGGCGGTGGCCGCTGTGAGTTATGGGCTGGCCTGGCTGGCCTATTTGCTGTAAGGAGGAGAAAGCGATGAAAAAGCGGATCTTAGGGGCTCTTTTGGCCCTGGCCTTATGCGTCCTTTCCCTTCCCTCTGCCTTTGCCGCCACCGAGGGCGGTTATATCGTCGACGAGCCCGGCCTGTTTACCGATTTCGCAGGCGTCAGCGCTTATATCGCCGGGGACGGCGCCGCCTCTGCAGAGCCGGTATCCGTCATTCCCAGCTCGCGGCTGCGGGCCCGTCTCATCGACGAAGCCGATCTGCTGTCGGACGAAGAAGAGGCCTCCCTGCTGGCCACTCTCGATGAGATCAGCGAGCGGCAGCAGTGCGACGTTGTCGTCGCCACCCTGTCCTCTCTAAATGGAAAAAGCTCCACCGCCTGCGCCGACGATTTTTACGATCACAACGGCTTTGGCTTTGGCAGCGGCCGGGACGGCATTTTGCTTTTGATCTGCCCCCAGGAACGGGACTGGGCGATTTCCACCACCGGCGCCTGCATCCATATGTTCACCGACGCCGGCCAGGAATACATGGTAGATCAGTTTAAGCCGTATTTGAGCGATGAGGATTACGGCGAGGCCTTTCTCACCTTTGCGGTGCTGTGCGACAGGTTTATCACCCAGGCCAAAAATGGGGAAGCCTATGATTCGGACAACATGCCCAAAACGCCGCCTTCCTTTGGCTGGTTGGGGATATCTCTGCTGTTGGGCGTTGTCGCCGCGGTGATCACCACCGCCATCATGCGCTCTCAGCTGAGCAGCGTGCGCCCACAGCCTGCCGCCGATGACTACATCCGCGCTGGCAGCATGAACGTTACCGAGCGGGCGGATACTTTCCTCTACCGCCACGTTTCCAAGCGGGAACGCCCCAAAGAGAGCTCTTCCTCCGGCGGTGGCGGAAGCAGCGTCCACGTTGGCTCCTCCGGCTCCTCCCATGGCGGATCCAGCGGGAAATATTGATTTGATCTTTTAAAAAGAGCCGGGCTTTCCGAATGAAAGCCCGGCTCTTTTTCTGTTGTGATAAGCGAAACGGCGCCCTTAGCCCGGCATTATCTGCCCTTCCCTTTTTAGGGAGCGGTGCTGTGGCGGGGAATAAACAGGCGGCCCAGTTCCGCCTTTTCCAGCTGCAGCAGGGCCAGCTTTTTTTCAATGCCCCCGGCATAACCCGTCAGGCTTCCGTTTGCCCCCACCACCCGGTGGCAGGGGATCAGGATGGAGATGGGGTTGTGCCCCACTGCGCCGCCTACCGCCTGGGCAGACATCCCCGGCACGCCCCAGCGGGCTGTCAGACGGCTGGCAAGCTCCCCGTAGGTGACGGTGCAGCCATAGGGAATATCAAGCAGAAGCTGCCAGATCTTTTGACGGAACTCGCTGCCACGGGGCGCCAAAGGCGGCAGCGCGCCGGGTTCCTCGCCGGAAAAATAGCGGTCAAGCCAGCGGGCGGCCTGGCAAAACACCGGCAAATCCCCCTGGACTGCGCCGGGGGATAATCCCTCTCCATAATATTTTGCGTCTTTCATCCACAGGCCTGTCAGGCTATCGCCGTCGCTGGCCAAAAGAAGCTCTCCCACGGGGGAGTGATAGAAAAAAGTACGATCCATATCCGCTTTCCTCCCGTCCGATCCAAATCCTCTGCCAAATGGGCCTATTTGATACCGCGGCATTTTTCATAGGCACGGCGGGGCCCCGCGCCTATTCCCTCTCTTTTTTTGCGGGATAGGTCATCCCGGCAGAATCCGTTCCACAGCCTTGCCCTTGGCCAGCTCGTCCACCAGCTTATCAAGATAACGGACATCCCGCATGAAAGGGTCTTCAACGGTTTCCACCCGGACGCCGCACACGCTCCCCGTGATCTTCACCCGGTTGGGATTCATGCAAGGCGCGTCTTCGAAAAATCGGCCATAGGAAACCGTACCGGCGGCGGCCTCCTCGATCTGCGCAGGCGTATATCCGGTAAGCCAGCAGATGACCCTGTCCACTTCCTCTTTTGTGCGGCCTTTGCGCTCTGCTTTTGCCACAAGCAGCGGATAAACCTTTGCAAACCTCATCTGATAGATCTTTTCGCTGGACACTCTCTCCCCTCCTTTTCCCGGCTGAAAGCGCCGGGATATTTTTAGTCTTTCCTGCAGTATTTATGCACCAGCTCATACAGCTTTTCATAGTTGACCGGCTTTGCGATATGGGCGTTCATCCCATGGGAAAGGGCTGCCGCCACATCCTCCGCAAAAGCGTTGGCCGTCATGGCGACGATCGGGATAGACCCGGCCTGAGGATGCCCGGACTCGCGGATCTGTTGGGTCGCCCCAAAGCCGTCCAAAACCGGCATCTGAATGTCCATTAGGATCAGGTCATAAGTACCTTCCGGGGCGGCAAGGAATTTGTCGCAGGCCTGTTGCCCGTCTACCGCCTGGTCGATGACCGCACCGGCTTTTTGCAGCACCGTCACTGCGATCTCCATGTTCATGGCGTTGTCCTCCGCCAACAGGATCCGGATCCCCTCCAGGTTATCGCTGGCCGGCAAAACTCCGGCCGCCTCTTTTTGCTTTTGTCTTCCAAAGGTATCCATCAGCAAATCGTTGAGGGCAGATTGGAACAGGGGCTTTGCCACAACGCGGTTGACCCCGGCCGCCTTCGCTTCCTCTTCCAAAGTCATAACGTCATAGGCTGTCGCGATGATAATAGGCATATCGGGGCCAAATTCGCCGCGGATCCGTTTTGCGACATCCACCCCGTCCATGCCCGGCATCATCCAATCCAGAATACACAGATCGTAGGGATAATCGGTGGCGGCACGGCTTTTCAGGCGCTTGATCGCAAGATCCCCGTCTGTAACGGCGTCCGCCTTTACACCGCAGCGTTTCAGCGTCGTTTTGATGTAGGTCCCCTCATCCTGCACGTCGTCCACCACCAACACGCGCGCATGAGAAAAATCAGCCGTGCGGGCGGCCTCGTCCGCGCGGGCGGAAGCCCCAAAGTGAAGCGTTACGGTAAAGACTGTGCCCACCTGCTGCCGGCTTTCTACCGAAATGCTGCCGCCCATCATCTCCACCAAATTGTGGGTGATGGAAAGGCCCAACCCCGTGCCGCCGTATTTCTGCGCGGTAGCGGCAGTCTCCTGCTCAAAGGGCTGGAACATCCGGGAGAGGAATTCCTCCGACATACCGATCCCCGTATCCTCCACCTTAAACTGGAGGAACACTTTGTCCTGGGTCTTCTGCTTTTGATCGACCTGCAGCGTGATTTTTCCGCCCGCCGGGGTGAATTTCAGGGCGTTGGAAAGCAGGTTCATCAAGATCTGATTGACCCGCAGCCGGTCTCCGATCACCCATTCTTCCGTAATGTCATGCAGCAGCACTTCAAACTCCGCGCCTTTTTCTTTGGCCTGATGATAAAACAGCGTGGAGGTATCCGTAATGAGATCTTTCAGGTTAAAGTCCTCCCGGGCGATCTTCATCCTGCCGCTTTCAATGGCAGAAATATCCAGCACGTCGTTGATGATGGAGAGCAGATGCCGCGCGGCAACGCTGGTGTTTTCAACACAGTGGGTGATCTTGCCCACATCGCCCTGGGCGTCTTTGGCGATCTCCATATAGCCGATGACGGCGTTGAGGGGGGTGCGGATCTCGTGGCTCATCCGAGAGAGAAACAGCCCCTTGGCGGCGCTGGCGCTTTTGGCTGCCTCTAAGGCGTCCTCAAGGTTGCGCTGCTGTCGGGCAGCCTCGTCCTTAGAGGCCTGGATATCCCGCTTAAACATGATGTAGTTGCGCGGATGCTGGGCGTCCTTGGCAATGGCTCGCAGCCGGTAGGAATACCAGCGGAACTGGCCTGTGCGGTCTTTGATCTGCACTTCCAGATAATCCTGCCCGCCCGCGTCGATCATCGGGCCCACCCGATCCTCGTCCGAAGTGGCGAGAATGCGGTCGATATCCTCCTCATGGGCGATCTTGGCATAATCTTCCCGCACCAGGGGCACGTAGGGATAAGATTTTTCCACCAGCTCGCCATTGGCTACATGATAATCGGTTCGGATGCGGTCTTTCAGGTTCATTTCCGTGACAAGGTCGTAATTTTCGCAGAGATAGCCGATAAAACGATTGAGCTTACGGTTGGTCAGTGCCGTCTGCCTTTGGTTTCGATAGGACACCGCAAAAAGCAGCGCTACAGATAGCAACCCTACCAAAATGATGGCGCCCGCCACCGCCAGGACAGGATGGCTGTAAACGAAGGTGCCCAACGTTATATTTTCTTCATGGTCTGTCAGCTCTTCCAGGGTGACGCTTTGCACAAAGGAATCCGTTAGGCTGTTGACCCCCTTGCTCAGAACAGAAAGCAGCCGGTGATCCCGCTGATTCTCCACCCCAATGGTCAGGCCAAAGGTATATTCCGGCATGATCGTATACTGCAGCCGGTGGGTATAATCCTCCGATACGATCTGCTCCGCAGAATAGGCATAGAAAAACGCGGCGTCGCATTCCCCTTTTTTCACGGCGTCGACGCCTTCCTGCAGCGTAGCATATTCAACGCGCTGGTTCTGATCCAAAAGCTCGCTGTTGTAGCCCGCATATTCCGTCGGGTCCGCCACCGTCGCTACCTTGTAATTTTCGGTGTTGAGCCGGGCTCCGCTGCGCGTAACGATGGCAAGGCAGGAGGAAAGATAGGGATCCGTCTCTTTCAGATTGTATTGCTGCGCAATTCCAAAATCCTGATAGGCTGTCAGGTCAAGATCCACAAGGCCGGATTGCAGCTGCTCTTTGTATTCGCCGCGGTCTTTGGAATACAGGATCTCATATTGTATCCCAAGCCTGTCCGCCACCTCTGCAAACACCTTTGGCGCGATGCCTCTGGCCTGGCCGTCCTCAAAATAGGAATATGGCTTCAGTTCCGGGTTCATCACCGCCCGGATAACCGTCCCGGATTCCTGCAAATGCGCCAGATATTTTCGCTCCTCCGGTGAAAAGGAGATGACCTCGCTGTCGAGATTGGAATAATATTTGCGAAAAAGATCGGAGCGCCAATCCGGAGAGTAGGCGTCCAGCTGTCCGATGGCCTGATTTAGCTGTGCCAGCAGCTCCTCGTTCCCTTTTTTGACAATGGCGTAGTAATCCGTGCGGTCAAATTCGTCCAAAATCATCTCGTCGTGAGCCACCCGCATGTTGCTGGTCACGGCGATCTCAATTTTGCTATGCGCCCGCAGATCGTCCAGCAGGTCGGAAATATCGCTGTAGTAAACGACGGTATAGTGAAAGCCCTTTTCCGCCGCATATGCTGATAGAATGCCCGATTGAGAAGCTGATCCTTGACATGCGGCGGCCTTGCCGCTAATATAACCGCAAGGGAGCGGCCCCTGAAGACGAAGCTGCTCCCCTAAAATAATTTGCTCTATTTGCA
>JAQVCU010000084.1 GCA_028689635.1 Oscillospiraceae bacterium | reverse complement strand
TGCCCAAAATAATCTCGCTGCCCACAAAGCTGGATTTGGTGGAGCCACGCCCACCATCCAGCTTGTAATAGGTGTGCGCCCCGCTCACCACATCCCGGTGCAGGTCGTAAAAAGAGGGGGCTATGACCTCGGTGAGCTTAACCTTGTCCGTTTGGGATGTCATCAATTATTTGCACCCCCATGTCACCATGCAGGTTGATATTGTCGGTGAACATTCCAAAGTGCTTGCCCAGCAGCTCCAGCGCCTTGAGCTTATCAGCAACCTTGATTTCACGCTCCACCCCCCTGCCGTCAGCGGTCGGGATGGTCTTAACCTTTACGGAGGCGATGGCGGCGGTATCGTCAGAGGTGGCGCTGTCAAGCAGCTTGGCACTTTCAAAGTCAATCACATCCGTGGGGTTTACAAAGGCAACCTTGGCCAGCTCCCGGATGACCCGCTCCTGGTTTACGCCGGTCCGCTTGGAAAGCTCGGCCATGGCGGTGTCTATACGCGCACGAATTTGAGGTTTCTGCAAGTTTTCTGCACCAATGGCCCCAGCCGTTGCGGGACTGTACCCGGCGCGGATGGCCGCCTGTGTGGCATTGAGGTCAACCAGGTACTCCTCCACAAACCGCTCTTGCTTCCTTGTCATGGCTCTCACTCCCTTCTCAAAAGGAAAACCCAGCCGATTGACCCGGCTGGGTTTTCACAGTTTTTGCTCTTATCATTATAGCACGGTGATTTTGAAAAAACTTCTCATTTTTTTATCATCTTTTAGGTCTCAACAACACCGTAAAGGGCAAGGGTGAAGTGACGCAAAGCGTCATCCCGCCGCCTGTATGCCGTGGCAATCTCCACATTGAGCTCACCACAAAGCCGCTCTACATTCCCCTTGGCCCGGTGGATGTAAAAGCGGTCAAGCACCAGGCGCTCCTGCTCATCCAGCACCTCCAGGGCACTGTCCACCATCCTAACCCAACGGATGGCATCCCTACGGGCAAGGCGTAATTCCTCACGGCGGGTTATGTTATTAACCAGGGCATCCTCACGGGTGCTGGTGCCCCCAGACACCGGGGTGCTATCAGTGGTCGCACTGCGGATGCGGGTCATATCCTCCCCCAGCCGTTTGATTTCATCAGCAGAACGCTCCAAGCTGGTCTTTTTGGCCTCATAACAACGGAGCTTGTCGGTTGCCTCATGTTTCCAGTCCATCATCGGGACCCTCCTTTGTATTTCTTGATGCCCGCCTTGACCGCGTCCAGTAAGGCATCCTGCTTGGTGGCCTTTCCGGCCAACACTTTCATAGCCCGCTCATCATTGGTGCCCTCTGCAACCAGGTGGATATGTACCGCTCGTTCCCATCAAACTCTGGCTCTGCTCCCGTCGATGCATATGCCAGCATCGCGGTAAACAGACGCCCACGTTCGGCGTCTCCAAGCGTTGTTATGACCTTTTCAAAGTCCACGAAGATCTTTATGTAATCCACTCCGATCCCTCCTTAAAACGGGAGGTCTTCAAAGCCGATATCTTCCGCCTGCCGGGGAGCGTTGTTTCCCCGGGCGTCGTCCCGCGCCGCGCCCTCCACAAAGCTTACGTTTTCCGCCTGTACCTCCCACACCCGGCGTTTTTCGCCGTCCTTTGTCGTGTAGTCCCGGCTCTGCAGGCGGCCTTCAACTAAAATTGGCTTGCCCTTCTGAAAATAACGGCACACAAATTCCGCCGATTGTCTCCACGCCACAACGCTGATAAAATCTGCCTGTGATTCCCTCTCTTTGCTGTATGGCCGGTTTACCGCCACGGTGAAGGTGGTTACGGACACGCCGCTGGGGGTTTGCTTTTGCTCCGGGTCAGCCGTTAGCCGCCCGATCAGGATGATCTTGTTCATTTTTTTGTCTCCTTTTGTTTGAGATTAAGCCTTTTGCACAGGTACTCGTCCAATGGGATCCCGTAAATATGGTTTAGCTCAAAAAAGTCCAGCTCCCCCCGGTGGGCCGCGTCGTGATGCTCCCGGCAAAGGGCCACGGCCATCAGGCCAACATGTACAACGCTTTCCCGGTCTCGCCCCATCCCAATCCGGTCTACATGATGTGTTTCTGCCCGCCTGCCGCATATGGCGCAGCGGCGATGCTCCAAGCACCGATACAGGTATTTGTCCACATCGTCCGCATAATCGATCATGGGCTTTAAGGTTGGCACATCGTGGTATAGGCAAAAATCGATCAAATAGTCGATAAATTCCCGGGCCGTCGTCATGTCCGCCGCGCTGGCGTCCCGCTGGGAGAGGGAAAACGCCGGAAGGTCTCGCTCCCCCCGAAAATCCCAGGTAAACATCTGGCGCAGATATTCCGGGTCGTGTCCGCACCATTTGGCAATGTCCCCGATCATGGCAAAGATCTTGCGCCGCTGGTCGGCGGAGATCAGTCGCCCATCGTCCAGTGTGATCTCCACCCGGCCCACGTTTTTTCCCAGCATCTCGCGCAGGATGTCATCGTCGGGGCGCAGGGTCAATAGCTTGCCGTCGTACCCAACCACATCCGCCGCGGTGATCATGCGCTTTCCCCTCCCGCTTGCTGACGCCTCCGCAAGGAGACGATCATCTGCTTTGCCTGTAGCTCCGTCAAGTCGCGGGGCCCCTCGATGGGATAATTGCATTTGCCTCTAAAATATTCCAGGGCCCAGTCCATGTTTTTGCCGGCGCTTTGCAGCTCTTCTTCCAGCGCCCGCAGGGTCTCCTCCGTCACCGGTTTTGGCCCTTCCGGGGCGGCGGCGGCGACGGGATATTTACTGTTGTCCTTGTCCCAATACACCGATGATCCAACCCCCAGGCCCTTTGCCGCCACCGAGATCGCGTCGGTGTATGCCATTTTATAGGCCTCGTCGTTGGTCACAAGGCTTCCTTTTTCCAGCTGCACCAGCATGGAGCCTCCGATCCCGGGGACAGGCTCGCTCCAACTCCCGTCATCCAGCTTGTATGTCAGCTCGCACAGCGCCCACGCGCTTACTTCCCCCGCGGCCCCCGGCTCTGTCCATAGCCTTTTTAGGCTGATCGTCCAGCCGGTTCCCTGGGGCCCAAAGGCCTCCGTCAGGGCCTTGATCCGCCACATGGGATTAATGTCCGTCTTGCCTTTTAGCTTCCCTCCGGCAATTGCCCGTTTGGCATTTTCCGGCACCGTCGCAAACTGGTTGTACAGTCCCAAATTATCCATGTCGCATCTCCTATTCCACTAAAAATTTCCCCGGGTTCTCTTTGGCGGATACCCCAACCACCAGCTCCCCCGTATCAGTCCGCACAACGGCGTCCCCATGTACCGCCAGCAGCCGCTTAAATTCTCCCCACTGGGGCGTTTGCTCTGTTTTGATATATTCCGGCGCGTTTTCCAACAGATAGTCCAGCAGCGCGGCGTCGTCCTTTTCGTAGCAGATTTGCGGCAGCTTTATTTTTAGTTTTCCGTCCGGCAGCACCGCCACCATCTGGGTCTTGCTGCTTTTTGTCGGGATCTCCCCGCTCTCCATATAGGCAGATAGCGCCGCCGTAAGATATGCTGTGTCATTTTCGCATCTGGCTTCTGCCTCCTGTATTTTTTGCTCATATTCCGCGATCTCGGCTTTTGCGACGTCGATATAGACATCCCGGATCTTTCGCGCCTCTTTTATTTTTTTGATCGCCCAATTGGCTTTTTCCGGCGTGTCGATCTCAAAGGCGTTGTTCTCCTCCATCAATATCCCATCCTTTCGCTGGCTTCCTCCAGGTCGCGGATCTCCTGCCGCAGGTTTGCAAGCCTGTCCGCATACATCCGGCGGATCGTGTCGCGCAGCCCAAACGTCATATATCGCCAGGATCCCAAAGCATCCTCCACTTCCTCCAGCTCAATTTCAAGCTGCGTTTCCTCCGCTTTTTTCTGCGCAAACACCTGCGCAATGCGGTTTTCTCTTTCCTGCGGGTCATATGCATTTGCCCCGACGATCATCCCATTTTCAAGCATTTTCTTTCTCCTTTTCCATGTTTGCCATGTCCGGCGCATACCGCCTTGCAAACATCATCATTTTCTGCTATACTTTAGCTGGATATTTTCCTGTGCGCCTTGCTGATGCCAGTCAGCGGGCGCTTTTCTTTGCGCTTTTTGCCTTTTGTTCCCTCCGGTGCACCCGGGCCCCCTCTGCGCGGATCTGGGCCGGGGTTCGCTCCAAGTCCGCCTGACGTCTTAGCCACGCTCTCCGCGCCGCCTGGTCTGCATCCCAATCCTTTT
>JAQVCU010000041.1 GCA_028689635.1 Oscillospiraceae bacterium | reverse complement strand
GGGGGGCGAACGGGAAATAATAGACGCGGCTGTCCGTTTTCGGAGAAGTATCCCCGCCGCGCCGGGGGGTGTGGCCGCTGTGTTCCCCGCCGGTTTTATCACGAAAGGTATAGTCAACCGACCATTCGTAGCGTTGACTGGCCTGCCGGCCGTCGTCCGAGCCGCCCACACGCCTTGTGGAAACGGCAGCGGGGGCAGTCGTGCCGAAAAAATACAGCGCCAGGTTGGATAAGGCGATCAGAAGCAGCGCCACGCCGACAAGCGATATGGCAATCCGCCAGAATAGGGAATCAACCTTTTTTCTATTCGTTTCCATCGCAGTATTCCCTCCCGGTTACCGCAAAGATTTGACGCATAACCTCACGCTCAATCTTCGTATACTGGTCCTGAGTGCAGAACAGCGCGATCTGTTCCGTCCAGCCGCCCCATAAAAGGATAGTGCGGCTTTTCGGACTGTATTTCACCTTTGTGACGCGGCTCCATTTGAGGAAAGCCTCCTGCCGCGACTGAGCCAGCATTCCGGCCCCCGCCGCTGCGGGCTTGCCGGCAAGCAGTCCCAGCACGACCGTCAGGACATTTACGATTCGGTTCTTTTTCGCCTGTTTTGCCTGCGTCCGGCAGAGTACGCCCTTATCGTCCAGCACAAACTCGGCCTCATACTTTCCCCGATAGACCGCCATGATGAAAAGCCAGGTGAAAAGCAGCAGCGCACCGATGAGCCCCAGCCCATAAAGCGTATACACGCTTTTACCCGACGCAAAACCGATGACAAGCGCGACAAGGCCGAAGGGGATGCCGACGGCGATTCCCAACTGCTTCAAAATGACCGTGTTTTTAAAAATTGGCACGCTGATCTGCCACTGTATTTTTTTCATCGGCATCTCCCTTCCATGACTGGCTTTAATAATAGCCGCCGAACAGTTCTCCCACGATACCGATGAGAGCGGTTGAAAATATGATGGAGAGTACAATCCCTATCGCGCTGACGATGAGCATTGCCCGTGCGAAATTCTTTTTGTTCAGATTGACCGAGCCGCCAAAGCTCCACACAAACAGCAGGACGACGCTCAGAATGGGCACGATCATCAAAAGGAGCATCCCTATGTACTGCCCGACGCGAAGCGGCTCGCTTCCCGGCTGCCCGGAATAGGCTCCAGGTCGCGGCGGAGCAGGTTCCGCCGACGCTGTATAGGCAACCTGCACACGCTCGGTCTTTGCGCCGCAGCCGGCGCAGAATTTGGCTCCTTCGGGCAGCTTGGCTCCGCATTGTTCACAAAACATGATATTTCCTCCAGTTGTCCATATTCTTCATTCCGCCTTCGCGCCGCACTCGGTGCAGAACCTGGAATCCTCATGCAGCGGGGCGGAACAAGCGGGGCACAGCCTGACAGCCGGCGCGGGCGCATCCTGAGTCACGGCAGAGAGCGTCTGGAACGAAGCCTGGGGTTGTGCCGAAGGCGCGTATTGCGCCCCGGCCGGCGCGGCCTGTACAGGGGGAGCCGTCTGCGTGGATTCCGCTGCGGTTCTTGTCTTGGGCTTGATCGCCGCCGCAAAATCCCCGCCCGCCAGCTTTGAAAGCCAAGGCAGCCCCGCGTCCTTGCCGCGAAGCACCCGCACCACGGCGAGAACGGAGAACGCAATCAGAGCCAGGTAAAGGACATCGTCTACAAACGAGTTCACCGTACTCATAGCGCCTGCCGCACCGTACAGCTTTACCCATCCGAAGAATCGGGCCAGACCGCCGAACACCCAGCCCGTCGCCAGCTCGGCCAGGTAATATGTAATAGTCAGTAAAAGCGCCTGCATCGCCTGCCTGTTCAACCACTCGTCCTTTTCCGCCAGCAGCGCGAAGCCCGCTACAAGCAACACCGATTGGGGCTGCCTGAGCGCCGCAAATCCAAAGGCGATCACCGCGACAGCGGCAAGGCTCAGGCCAAATTTTCCTTTCGTCATCGTACACGCACCCTTTCAAAATATTTTATCAACCGGCTCAACCATTTGGATAAAGCCGTTTATTGGCGTTTGTTCCGGGGCCGGGATTTTCTCTTGATTGCAACTACAAGCAGCAAAACGCCCAATCCCGCCATAACAGGACCGGCAAGCCCCGCCGTTCCGCCGTCCTCCGCATTGACATGGGGCCAGAAGGGAAGATAGCGCACCGGGATCGTCTGCCGCATATGGCTGCCGCCTGGGAACACCCTTGTCACCGAGCCGGTATAACGCTCGCCGTTCACGGAAAACTGATATTCCAGCTTATAGCGGCTGGGATTTCTTGTGGAATCATCGTTGTTCAGGATGAGCGCCTGCTCATATCCGGTCACCTGGGCGGTGGCCAGTCTGCCCGTCGCCCCAAGGGCCAGCTGGCCGATTCCCAACAGAATGAGGATGACCGCAACGGGAATCATCAGCAGGTCCATCAGTTTGTTTTTAGGCGGCCGCCGTAAGGGTGAGTGTTTAGTGGTCGGTATTGGCTGCGGGGAAGCCGGCTGAGCACCCGTTTTCGCCCCGCAGGAGGCGCAAAATTTTGCCCCATCCGAAATCCGTGTCCCGCAATTTCCGCAAAACATGGGAGTCAACTCAACTTCGCGCCGCAGCCCGCGCAAAACGCTGCGCCGGCGGAGAGCTTCGTGCCGCAGTTGCGGCAGAATTTTGGGGCGGGCGGCTCGGCCGCGGCCTTTGCCTGCCTGGCGTCCGCGGATTCTTCAGCGCTCTTGGGCGCGGAAGAGATTGCGGCTGCCTGAGCGGAGGAAACTGCGGCCCGAGCAGATTTTAAAGCAGATGAGACGGCGGACACATCCATGGTGAAAGCCTTCCCGAACAGCTCGCCAAGCTTTGACAGGAGCTGTTCCTCGGTATAGGCCTGGTGGTTGACCACGGCTTTTCCGCTCTGCGCCTCCTGGAGCCGCACAAAATGGTTTGTCAGCACCGTGGGCGCGATAAAAAGCCTTTCCAGCGTCTGAAAGCCCTCCGGCCCGATGGCATTGATCTCAAACCCGCAGGATAAAAGCCAGGAACGGAAAAACTCCGCCCCCATGACCCGCCCGGCCTCTCCGAATACCAGCGCGTCCTCGCCCGAGGCCAGCTTGCCCTGCTCAAAGAAGTCGTGGGTCAGCAGGACTTCGAGATGCTTCGCGTTCAGGTCGGCGCGATACCGTTCCACACCGGGCGTCACCGCCATAAAGGCCGGCAGCAGCCAGCGAAGGTCAAGGCTTTTGAGCGAATCGGCCATGCTCCCCGTAAATCCCGGGATTGTGATATACGCCCTGTCGGTAAAAACATGGTTTAACATGTTTTGATAAGATACCCGCCGGAAGGAATCGACGGCATGCAGGACAAACAGGAACTCCTCCAGGCCGACCTGGGGCGGGATGTAGTTTGCGGCGGGCGCGTCGTGGGCGCCCGCGAAATCTTCCGCCCACGCGTCAAGATACGCTCTGTAATCCGGGAACGCTGTAAGGAGGATTCCGCCGTCCTCGGCCGTTTCGGTCAGCACCGCCCAGTCACCCTCGGCCTTTTTCCGGTGGAGGCGGGCTTCTGAAAGCCCCCGGACTCCTGCGGTCCGCGCCGTCACATACAGATCGGGCTGGGCGACGACGCGGCATGCCCGGAGAAAATCCCGATCAGCCAGAAGTTCGCCGTACGCGGCCCTGATGTCCGTGTCAGGCACGGGACCCGCTTTGGCCCTGTAAAAGTCAGAGCCTTCGTTGCAGGCAAGCCCCATCTCCGAAAAGAGCGCCGCGATATCCGCCTGCTTCACGATAAAAGCGATGGGTTCATTCATCGTATTCATCTATACCTCTCCCTCCTCGGTTTTCTTTACAATTTTTTGAAAATGCTCCGGATCAAAATCAGGGTCTTCCCCTGCAAAGGCTTCAAATTCCTCCTCTTCCTCCCAAACCTCTCCATTGCGGATAAACTTCAGCCTGCGGCTGCCCGGCAGGTCGAGATAGGGGCAGCGGGAGGCGTGGCCGTGGAGCGTGAGGCTTTCGTCCCCGGGAGCGATCCATAACAGCTTGCCCGCCCTGATCCATGGTTCCAGGTCGAAGTCATATTCGCTTGCGTCGGGGGTGAGGCTGACATACTGCCCGGGCGTCCAGAGCTCTGGGATCAGGCTGCCCGTCTCCCAATAACGCTCGGTGGCCCAGTCGTTCACCCGTACTTCTCCATATAACATGGGATCGGCATAGTAGACGATGGGATAAGCGGTATGGGAGCCGATTCTGATGCAGGAGATCACCGCCTTGACCTGGATATGCTCCAAGAGCCTGGGCAGCACAAAGGGAACGTCCGGGCCTGGGCAGCAGATGAAGGGCGCCTTTTCCAGCTCGCCGCCCAGCTTCAGCGCACCGTCCAAGGCGAACCAGGTCACCGGGAGCTCGTTTTCCGGCCGCTTGGGCGCGTCGGCATTCCACCATAGGCCGTCCAGGCCCAGATCGTCGATGGCTAAAGAGAGCTTCTCCCCCGTGAAGGGGCAGCGGGACAGCTCCCGCACCGGTAGTCCCTCCAGATAGCGCCCGAGCAGCTGCCGGATCTCCCTGTTCATATCGGCCAGCCGCTCTTCCAAGGCCTTTTGCTCCGGCCCTTCCTCCTCCCACAGCTCCATCTCCGCCGCCAACTCATCGTAGCGCTGGGCCAGGGGCAGCAAATGCCCCAATAGGTCAGCTCGCTCCTTTTGATTCAATAATTTGGGCATACTGTGCCTCCGCCTCCTATCTCACGTATTTTTCCGCCGTGGGCTTCGCCAACGGGTTGAAGGACGTGATGCCCTTACCCGGGCCTTCCTTCGATGCGCCGTCAATCAAACTCTGCTTGGCTTTTTCACTGTAGCCCACCTTGTCGCTGGCTTTGGTCCAGGACATCGTGCCCTCATGCATGACGGTGGATTGCACCGGCGGCTTGCCCGGTCCCCTTCCGTAATTCATCATGCGGTTGTAGGCCTGCTTTTTAACGCTTTCACTGACCGGCGTACCGTCAAAATTGACCATATCATGGATATCCAGGTCGCTGGTGACAAACTTTCCGCCCTGCTTGAGATCCCGAACCAGCCCGCCCTCCAGCTTGTATTCGCCCAAAGCCTGAAGCTCTTTCATCGGATCCGCAAGCTTGCGGAACTCCCGGTGTCTTGTTTTATACAGATCGGCCAGCTCCGCCTTGGTTTTTGGCGAAAGGGTGTTCCAAACATCCTTGGGCGGCATCTTGGGTTTGTAGTACCCCACCAGTCCCTCGCTGTTTTTAGGTCCTCCCAGTATCTCATCCAATATAGAGAGCGTCTTCGCCTTCATATTTACCCGTTTGGGAACGGCCTGCCCCGCTTCAATCATCCTGCCCGCGTCGGCGGATTTGATGGTTCTGGCCTTGATCTGCAGGCCCATCTCATCCGCCGTATTCTGCACGACCGTTTTGGCGGTTTTGCTGACCCCCCTCAGATCCGCCGACCTCTTCACGGCGGCATAGTTGGGGCCCGTCTTAACCGCCAGCGAGGGCTTGATGCCCTTCACCGCCAGCGTTTTGGAGCCCGTGGCCGCCACCCTGCCCGCGGTGGTCGCGGTCTTGGCGCCGGTTGCGGTGACCCTGCCCACGCTGGTGGCGGCTTTGGCGCCGCCGCCGACACCCATTGTGCCAAGGGTGGTCCCCAGCTTAAAGGTGCCCGACAGCACTTTTTTCACCCGCCCCGTGATGGGCAGGTTGGGGTCGAGCGAATCGCCGAAGTCGTTGATACCAAACATATCCTTGGCCAGCTCCAACTGCTTTCTCGGATCGGTCGCAATATCCACCGCGGTTTTGACGGCTGTTTTCCCCATCTGATAGGCGTCGCGGCCTGTGTGGGCCCAGGTTTCGATCAGAATCCTCGGGTCATTACGAATATCCCTGACCGTCCTTCCCGCTTCGTCCACGGCCGAGGCAAGGGATTTTTTCGCGGAATCATAGGCGTCCTTGATGCCCGCCCCGATGCGTTCCGGGTCGTAGACGAGGGTTCCCGCCGCCGTGCCCAGCGTTTCGCCGGTCCAGACGACGGCGTCTTTTCCCGCTTTCCCCAGCTCCGCCACGTCGTCGCCCATGTTGCGAACCCAGTCGCCCATAATCCGTCCCCAGCCGGAGGTGCTCTGCGCGTGCTCCATCTCCTTTTCGAGCCATTCCTGGTCACGCCTGAGCTGCTCCAGATGGCGCTGATCCATCTCCTTCTGGATGGCGTCAAGCTCCTGCCGGTATTTTTGATCAATTTCATCGAGGCCCTGTTGCATGGCGGTCTGTCCGGTTCTTTCCAGCTCGGCGTTGCGTTTGGCGTACTCCTCGTACTCCTTCATTTGCTGCGGGAAGTTCCTTTGGTGGGATTCCAGATCAAACGGGTTTCCCGTTTCGGCGTTAACCCACTCCCCGGTGGCGGGGTCTCGGACAATCAGCGTTTCCGCTCCGCCCGCCGTGGTCCGCACCACCATGCTGTCCGGCTCGGCCGGCAGCGCCATATCGGGCTGCGCCTCAAGGGGCTGCTCATGGGGTTCATAGGGCGGCGCCTCGTCGGGCAGGTCGGGCTTGCCAAAGGATAAGTCTTCCTCCGGGCCTACATACTCCGCACCGAATCCCTCGCCGTTTTGGCCGCTCTCCCGCGGCGCCACATAGTCCGCCCCGCCGGGGCGCTCGTTGTCGCCGATGGAAATGGCGTCCTCCGGGTCGCCGCCCGAGTTTCCCAAGGCATCGGCCATCGTGGCCCAGGCCCGGGCTTCCTCCTCGGTATAAAGGCCCTTGCCGAGGGATCGGTTCGCGTCCTTCATGGCCTGTTCGCCCACCGAGAGCGGGCGTTCGAGCTTGGGCCGCAAAAGCCCCTGGATCGCGCTCACCACAAGGCCTACCAGCGGCGGGAACAGCATGCCCACCGCAGCCTCCACAGGGGTGTCCGGGCCGGGGATGTTGCCCGCGCCGTAGGTTTTGGCGAGAGCCGCCATGACAAAGGGGGGCAGGTCTTTTTTGACTCTTCCGCCCCGCAGGGTCAGCTCGTAGGTGTTTTCATCCGCGCCCCTTTCCTTTGTGGCGGCGCGTGAATAAAAGCCTTCGCCCGTCATGCCGATGGTGATTCTTCCGTTTGGCTCCTTTTTCAGCGTGACCTCCGCTACGGCCGCGATATTTGCCTGATAAGGCAGCTTGGTCAGGTCGGCCGCAAAGTGAAACTGAGCGACGACGAAATCCTCCTCCCGCTCGGTGACCTCGCAGTTTTGCGAGAAGGGCATCCCTTCGTACTGCCCCATCAGCTCAATGACGGCGCCCTTGTCGAGGACCGAGAGCTCATAGTCCTCAAGGGAAAAGCTGCTTTTCTTTTCGTTCACCGGGCCCATCAGCGTGTGGGTTTTATATAAATCCAGCCAGATTTTATAGGTCCCCGTAAAACTGGCCGGAGGCGCGGCGGGAGCCGACAGGCCCACATAAAAGACGGGTTCTCCCGATTCGTCATAATCCAAAGCCTCCGGCGCGTCCATATCGAGAAAGTAGTCGCCGGCGGGAAGCGTGATGCCCGGCGCGGCCACCCACATGGTATTGGGCGCGCCCCCCTGGCTGGCCCCCTGGGCTTTATAGGAAACGACTTCTGCTCCGGTTCCATCCAGTATGCTGATGACGCCGGGATGCGCGCCGCGCCCGCCGCTCCAGGTGCTTAAAATCATCTCGTCCACGACAGCTTCCCCGGCAAGGGAAAACACGGGGGCGAGCAGCTCCCGGGGCCTCCCGACCCACGCGGGCTCATACTCGGATCCATCTTCCGCGTCCTCTATAAACTGCCGATAGAGTTCCGGCAGCTCCTCATTGCCAAACGCAATGTAAAGCTCGTCGGGTTCCTCCTCATCCTCCTCCCAGGCCCATTCCATCAGTTCTTTTTCATATCTCTCATAGGCCGCGTGATTGTACCCCTTGACGAGGCAGGCGTCCACCGGCAGCGCGTCGCCGTCCAGATAGAGAATATAGCCGCCCTTGGGCAGGGCGATCTCGTATTCCGGGGTAAACGCATAGAGGGTATTCCTCTGGCCGGCTTTGAAATTCCCCGACTTGTCGGCCTCGCCGATGCCCCCCGTCAGGGTCTGTTCCGCAAAAAAGCCCTGGTACACGTTGCCCCGGCTGTCCTCAATCGTCAGTTCCACACGGCCGACATCCGCGCCCTCATAGGGGACATAGACGCCGGTCAGCACAATCTTCTCGGACAGCGAAAACTCGAGTGCCGAATCCTCGGCCAAAGCCTCGTAATCGCCCGTATAGCCGATGACGAGGTTGGACTTGCCGTCAAAGGTCAGCCGTTCGGAATACCAGCTTCCGCTCTTTGCAGCCACCTTTTCATAAGGCTCCTCCGGGGGGGCGCCCCGCCCGGCGGCCATGGCCGTCAGCGGCAGGCAGTATAGCATGGCCATGCATACCAGCGCAATCCTGGCAAGACGCTTTTTCATAACCCGCCACCTCCTATCAGTGAGAGCGCCAGAGAAACCCCGCCCTCTATCAAAGAAGGGGCTCTGTACAGGATTGGGAAAGACAGCGTCCAGACATAGGAGGCGGCGAAGGACACCACTGAGGCCGCTATGGTGTTTTTGACGGCCTGCCTGCCCTGCAATCTTCCCATTTCGATGGCCGACGCCGTGCCCGCAGCCATGATGCCCGCCGAGATGAAGGGCACGGTCATGGACCAGTTCAGATAAAACGTGGCCAGCAGCAGCATCAGGGCAAAAGGGGAGAGGAACAGCATGCCGCTGTCCACGGCGTAGCGGACGGCTTCTTTTCTCTTTTCCTTTTGGATGGAGCCGCCCGCCATGCCGAGAAATCCCTTGAGGAACATTCGAAAAAGCCATCCGAACAAAAGCCCTGTAAATGCGCCGAAGCCGATGTTGTACAGGTTCAAGACATCCAGGGGATTTGACATCGCACCGACGCCGAAGACGATAAAGCACAGCCTTCGAATCAGGGCTTTGAGAGCTCTCCCTTTTCTAAAATCCACTTCCACCCGCATCACCTCCTACAAGCTGCCGAAAACGGACCAGGAGATAAGGACCATGGCGCCCACCAGCGTGGCCAGGGGCACGCTGAGGGCGTTTTTCCCGCCCGTCAGCTCCCGGATGGTGAACATCATGGGTCCGATGGCCCATAAAACCCCGGTAACGCCAAAGGCGACGGCGGTTTTCCAGCCCATCACCAGAGAGAAAACCAGCCCTAAAATACCGTAAATGAGCGCGCCGCTATAGCTTAAACAGAAAGCCGAAATGGCTTGTAACAGGCTTTTGTCTGTTTTGGCGGCTTTCAGTATCACCCACATGACCGAGGCGATTAGGGGGATGATTACAAGACCGTAGGCGACGCCCGTCCCGGCCGACAACAGGACAAAGTTCCATTCCTTTTGTCCCGTTTTATACAGATCGAGCCCCGTCTGGATAAAGAATAATCCGAAGGCCAGGGCCGACACCGCCAGTCCTAAATACCATCTGCTGGACAAAGCGCCTTTCAGCGCTCCGGCGGGATTGATCATCATGCCGAAAATGGTTCGGATCAATGGGGGTTTTGTGTGTTCCATTACCGCACCTGCCTTTCAAAAGGGTTTATTTTGTCTTAGTCAGACTAAGGGTGAACTCGTTCACGCCGTCGGAGGGCTTGGGATTCTCAAAGTGCTCCCTTTCAAAGGTCTGCGTTAAGACAAAGGTGGCGTGGATCCCGTCCGTGTCCTTTGTAAAAGTAACAACTGTGCTGAGCGTTCCCAGCGGATAATCCGCCCGGCCTTCCCATTGCCCGGAGTCGGCGTTGTAGCTGAGCTCGCCGCCCCCGCCGCTGATCCCGTTTCTATACCAGATGGGGCTTTTGCCATCCCCCTCGAAATCCTCAAAGGTAATGACAATGCCGTCAAAATTGCCCCCGGTTTCTCGCCTATCCCCTGTGACAAACAGATTGCGCTGATTTGTGATATCGGCCTCGATCCGCTCGACCTCGTATTTGGTCGCGCTTCCCGAGCCCTCATAGGCGCCGCAGATTTCTTTTACGTTCAAAACGCCGTTGCCGCTCCCGTTTTCTGAGCAGCCCGCGAGCAGCAGGCAGAAAACGAGCGTCAGCGCCGACAGGAATCTTGCTTTCATGCGTATCGCTCCTTCAACGCTTTATTTCGGCTTTGGGTTTTCCCTGGTCAGAATGGTTTTTTCCTTGGAATTGTCAGGAAACATTTCCACCGCGTCACTCCCCTTGTAGGCGGCCTTTTGTAAGGTAACGGTGGGCTCGCCGTTCTTTTCCAAGGTTAGCAGGTCGGCTTCTTTGTCATAGGTATAAGTAAAGCCCGGCAATACATCTTCTCTTTCATACCATATCTTCTTGTCGTAGTTGTACCGTTCCGCATAGATTTCCGCGCTTCCGTCCGCAGGGAGCGATAGATGAAAACGGGTGTTTCCGTAAAATTTAATCTCTTCGCCGTTTTCGTCCAACTCCGCCAGGATGAACCAATAGCCCTCATAGCCCTTTATACCTTTTGCTTCGCCCGCGCCCTTCTCCCCGGAGCCGCAGCCGGCTAACAGAAATACGCAAAGGGCCAGCAGGGGCAAAAGCGATTTGAATCGGATTTTCATTATATTCCCTCCATCTGTCAATTTGTCGGATGCCCGCCGTATCCATATACCGCGGACTGCTTATGTCTTTTGGCGGTTGGTTTTCGCGGCGTTATCGCCGTTGCAGCTCGTAGATGTAATCCGTTCCAACGGCCAAAGGGCCTATGTTAAATATAAGCCGCAGCGCGATGCGGTCGCCCCGCTTCCCCTCGGGCGGTATGGCCGAAATACTCGCCTTGACGGAGGAAATTCCCTTTCCGGTATCAAGCGTTTGCCGCCAGTTTTCCCCGCTGTCGGTGCCGTCTTTAAACGAGATGTCGCTTGAGCTTGACGCGGTAAACGGCTGCTCGGCATCGACAAACTTCGCGTATCCATGAACAAGACCCGTCCACCCCGAGCCGCACAGCGTGTTTTCCGTTTCGGTCAGCGCGGCGTCAAGCGTTACCGTTTCACCGACGCCGATGGTTTGGGGCGGCTCGCCAAATTCGCATCGCGCGCCGTAGGTTTCCCCGTGAATATATCTTTCTTCGAAAACCTCTCTCGTCTCCCCGTCGTAAACCCACCTCACGCCGTAGCTTCGGCGGCTGTAATCAAAGGTATATGTAAATTCAAAGTTCTCCTCCGTGCTCTTTTGTTCCGATAGCTCGTGATCCTTGGTATCCACAAGCACCCACGCATATTTCCCCTCTTGCCCTCCTCCTCCCGCGCCCCCGGAATCGACGCAGGCGGCGAGGGAGAGCAGCATCAAAGCCGACAATATCCAACATATTTTTTTCACCAAAAATCCTCCTCTCTAAATTTCATTGCGCGGCACATTGCTTAAAAAGGCGCGCGGTTGCCGTAAAACCCGGATAGATACCGCCTTATATACGCCGGTCAAGCTGACCGCCGCTAATCTTCGGTTGCGTTGACAGTAAACAGGAAGTCTTCCGGCGGCTTTAATTCTCTTGCGAGCTCACCGTGCTCAAAGTATTCGAGATAAGCCTCTCTTTCGCCCACGACCTCCGACTGGCCGATCCTGATGCTCTCATGCTCCGGATAGACGGGTCTCAGTGTTTCAAAAGGCAGCACAAAGGGGCCGGAGAACTTATAGGTGGTAAAGCTTTGTGGGTCACTGTTTTCCGCTGAAAATTCCATTTGCCCCTTTAAAGCGGGAATCACCCCGTCCCGGTACTTTGTCTCCCCATATTGGCCTGTCATCTTAAGGCTCATGGACCAGCCGTCTGCGGAAACTGTGGCCGAATGCGTAAATTCCTGCCCAGACCGGATTTGCGCATTGATCCCCTCTAAACAGGCCGTAAGTAATTCAACCTCCTTAAAGTTGTAATCAAAGGTAGGGCTTTTTTCAAACTTATCGAATATGATCTGATAGCTTTTTTGCTTTTGCGAGGGCTGCCGCTGTCCGTCTTGAGATACAGTATCGCTTTTTCTTTGCTGTTCGGCATCGGCTTTTGGAGAACCGTCATTAGCACTGCACGCCGCCAGTAACAGAGCAAATAGGAAAGCCGTAAAAAGCACAAGCACTTTCTTGTTCATTTTGGGCTAACCTCCTTCATCATTACCATGTGTGTACCAATCCTTTCCACCATCACTTTTCTTTCTTGGAACACCTATTTCAGCAGCGGGCATTTGCAGCGGAAGCAGGTGTCCTCGCTTATATCGCACAATGTCCCGCAGGCGTTGCAGGGAATGAATTTATCGCCGGTTTTGTCATATTTCTCATAAGAATTCAGCCCCGCATGATGCCGCACCCGGTCGCCGATATTGTAGTAATTATACAGGGTATCGCTGTCTTGGGCTTTGATGGCGTGCCGCTTCCCCTGGTCGCTTCGTATGATGACTGAATATTCCAGATAGTCCTCATATTGAACATTATCGTTGCCATAATCGTGCCGTCTGGTTTTCTTTTTGACCCTTTTGTCCTCCACCGTGCCGTCCCAAGTTTTACTGCGCTTTCTGCCCAGTATCTGAAACAGCGCGATCACCAAAAACATCCCGCCGATCCCAAAGCCGATAGAAAGCGACTCCGGATTGCTCATATCTTCTACACCCATCTCGCCTGCAATATAAAAACCGACGACAGCGGCAACGGCAAGAATCATGGAAAATATGGCCGCCCAGCGGTTGCTGTTTTTGACGTATTTGGCAAAGGCCGGGTCGCCTATGCGAGTCGAGAACCCGCGAAGGCCCGCGGGCAGTGGCGTGCTTTGGGATGCCCGCTTGATTTCGCTGCCGCAAGCGGGGCAGAAGCTTGCGCCTTCCGATATTTGCGTTCCGCAATTTACGCAGTACATATCCCGTTGCTCCTTTCCTGCTTTACTTTCCTCCTTTATACTCGCAGATGATTTTCGTCTTTAGACGCTCTTTCAGGTAATCCGCGGCCTCCTCGAAGGCAACGCCCTCCCCGAGCGCCCCGGTATATACCGCGTCTCTGGTCTGAATCTCCAGTTCCGGGGATTTTCGCTGGGCTAATGTAACGGAGAGGATTTCTTCTTGCGCAAAAACGATTGGCTCCGCACCCTCCGCCTGAACGGGAATCAGCCGCAGGCCCTCTTCCCCGGCCTCCAGACGGTAGGCGGTTTTTTCAAAAAAGCCCGTTTTCACCCGAAGGATGAAATCCATATAAATCACCTCATATTGAGCATAACGGAAAGCCCGAAACGGGGCAATGGCTCCGGGCAATCTGGCAATGACAAAAGTGGCATGAATCATGCCACTTTTTCTTGCAATACTGGAAATATTCCGCTATACTTATAAGATAAAAAGGGGGGAGTTGCCATGACCTTTGCCGACAAGCTGAATTTTCTGATGACGGTCACCCAAACCTCCAACAGCGCGCTGGCACACAGTGTGGCGCTTGACGCGTCCTATATCAGCCGCCTGCGGAGCGGCAAGCGGTTCATGCCCAAGGACGCGGGGGTGATCCGGAGCATGGCGGCCATGCTTGCGCGGCATTGCTCCGAGGACTATCAGAAAAAGGCGATCTCCGACGTGCTGAAGCTGAAAAACCTGCCGGGAAACGCCGCGGCGCTGGCCGGTGCGCTTGCGGACTGGCTGCTTCATGACAGAACGGGCGACGCGGAGCAGGTGGGGCGGTTTTTAAGCGGTCTCTCAGGTCTGGGCAGCCGTCCCGCACCGATTCACCCGCGGGAGGACTGTACTCTCCCGTTCCCGCTTGACGATGTATCCGTCTATTACGGCGTCCCTGGCAAGCGCCGGGCGGCGGAGTATTTTCTCGCCGAGGTCGCCGCGCGGGAAACGCCGCAGACGCTCCTGTTATTTTCCGACGAGGACACCTCGTGGATGACGGCCGACCCGGGTTATGCCCAAAAATGGGCGGCGCTCATGGTTAGCGTGCTCTCCAGGGGAAATAAAATCAAAATTATCCACACCATCAGCCGCGATCTGGATGAGATGCTCAACGCCATCAGCCAGTGGATGCCCCTGTATATGAGCGGGCTGATCGAGCCGTATTTTTACCCCAAAAAGCGGGACGGGGTCTTCAAGCGGACGCTGTTTATCGCTCCGGAGACAGCGGCGGTGGTATCCAATTCCATCGGGGATCAGGTCAGCGCCGCCGCCAACGTCCTGTACCGGGACCGTGCCGCCGTTTCGTCCTTCGCGGAGGAATTTACACGGTATCTCCGAATGTGCCGCCCGCTGATGCGGATTTTTACCGTGCGGGAGCGGGAAGCCTGTTATGATATGCTGGCGGAGTTTGAAAGGGAGCGGGCGGATACGCTGATCACAACCGAGTCGCTTTCCCTTTTGACCATGCCCGAGACGCTGCTCGGGTCCATGCTTGGGAGAGTCGGCCTCGACGAGGCCGGGACCCTTTTGGTTCATAAGGCGCGCCGCCGGCGGTTTTTGGAGCATTTGAGGCTGAGCCGCTTTGACGAAATTATTTCACTGCCGGACATTGAAGCGGTAAAAAACGGCGGCGTCAAGGTGTCCCTGTCCGCCATGCTGGGCGGCGGGGCGGTGTGTTACGCGCCGGAGGAGTATGCCGCCCATCTGGAGCATATCATTGCGCTCTTGGAAGCCCATGAAAACTACCACGTCCATTTGTTCGACGGGCGGAGCGAGGACCGCTCCATGGTCTACGCCCGGGAGGAGCTGGGCGTTCTCGTGGCGAAGACCTCCCAGCCGCCGGTTGTCCTCGCCATGAGCGAGGGAAACATGACCGCCGCCTTTTGGGATTTTCTCAAAGGCACGGTCGGAGAAAAGGCCTATGGGAATCCTGACAACAATGCGGCGGCCGCCTCTCTGCGGGAATATTTGAAAAAACTGTGCGCTGAGGGAATATTATGAAAGAGGGGATCGCTATTCTTTTTCTTCTGTGGTATCCTGTGTCACTAATAGGAGGCGACACAGAATGCAAAACATATTAGACGAGCTCTATAACCAATATTGCCGAACAACCCCACAGCCACAGGCACAGAAGGAAATCGAGGAGTGCCACCAGACGCTCATCCGCAGCTTAGTAAAACCGGAACGCAAGCTGGTGTTGCGTATTATCGATAACAAAGACTTCATTGCCGGTGCCCGCGCCAGGGAAAGCTTTGCTTGTGGTTTCTGGCTGGCGTGGCGGCTGTTCTCACAACTTCATAGCTATGACAGCGGTCGTTCACATGGGGAAGATCCCTCTGTGGGCGACCGTTTTGTTATATCAAACAGAGAATCGGAAAACGAGCAGGGAATTTAGGTGATTGCACTGACAATACTGGTTTTCCAAGCATCGGCGCGCATCGCCCGACATTCGCCCTGTGTGCGGTTTGGACCGAGGGGACAGGGGTGTGCCCTCCTACTTCCCCAAAACGCTTTTGTGGGACGGAGAACGCCCAGAACACGCACCCGGGAGGAAGTGACAATCACACGCATCATTACTTTTCTTCCCGCTCCTCCATATACCACAGGCTTTGCGGCGTGGAGTAATCCGCCCCTCGGCATTCCCGCTGAGCGTCTCGCACCAAACTTCGCGCCTCGCGCCATATGCCGAGTTGGCCATTCTCACAAGCGAGCCGCAGCTTGACGAGCGCCTTATCCTTGGCTTTTATCAGAGCGTTCTCCGTCATCTGGAATTCCTCCGCGAGATTGGCGAGGGTTTGCTTGGGATAGTCAAACACCCCGAAAAAACCGCCGAGAATCTGCCTCTCTTTGAAAGAGAGCCTCTCAAACTCCTCCCGCACACAGTCCAGATAAATCTCTCGCAGCACCTGCCGCTCCACCGGCAGATCTGCGGGAGATTCTTGTTCCCGGTATTCCTCCAGCGGAGAAAAGGCTGATTTCCAGAAGGCGCCCTGTTCATGGAATATATCCTTGGGCAAGGACATGGGATAAAGACTTCTCTCCAACTCCCGCCGCATGGCGCCGACCAGATGCGGATACAGATAGGTCGTCATGGACGCCTCGGAGCTGGCATCATACCCTCCGGCCTTTTGCAGCAGCGCAAGGTTGGCCGACGAAATCAAGTCCTCCCGCAATTGGGAGCAACCAAAGCGGCGGCACATCTTGTCCGCGAGGGAAGCAATCAGCTTACCTTGCTCCTGTATCAGTTGCTCCATGCCGTCGCACCTCCTGTCTGCTACCTGTTCTTTCGCTCGATTCCCAGAGAGGGATATAGCTCCTCGGAACGGACCAGCCGCTCCATCTCCGCGTCACGCAGCCTGCCACTGATGGCCATGTCCCGCAGATCGGCCAGTCTTTGCTTGGCGCGCCGCCAATCTGTTTCTGGGATATTCCCTCGCCGCTTATCCGCTGTAATCCTGCGGTAGGCCCGGTTGTAGCTTTGAAGCACCGGATTGTTTTTCGCCTTTTCCTTGGCGATGTTTTTTGCGCCCTGCTGGCGGCAGGTACGCTTGGGGTTTTCCGCCAGTGGCCTGTCACAGTAATCGGTTTTGTACCCCTGAGTCAGTAGGAAAAACCGCTTGCAGTTTTTGCATCGCCGAAAGGTATGCCCCGACATCAGCGCCTTCATAAAGTCCATCTTCAAAAACGCCTGCAAATATTGGGCCGAGTAGACCTCGTAGATGGCATAGCAATCCGGCTGATCAGGAATCTCCCTCGGCACATACCGCACATCGATGGAGTCAAACAGCGAAAAGCTATGCACCCCGTTCCGAAGATGATTGACCATCATCTTATCAAGGCTGGGATGGCTGTAAAAATCATAGAGGGCCGCCGCGAAGTTTTCGCTGTCCAACTTGTGGAGGTGCATCAGTCCTTGGTCGATGAACCAGAACATGGTCTGATTGAAGGAATAGATGTCGCTGAGGACATGGCGGTAAGCATCCGCATCATCGATCGCCTCAGATGGCGCGATGAGCTTAAAAAGCTGATAGGACATCAGCATATTGTGTAGATGCCGGATTGCTTCGCTATCCGCCCTTTCCATCAGAGCCCGCATCTCCTCAAATTCAGTTGGAGAGATATTCAGCAGATCGCAAGTCAGCTCACCCAGCAAAAAACTTTGCCCGGACAGCTCCACCTGGTTGCCATGAATATAAAAATCGAATTGCCCAAACACCACCGTACCTCCGCTGTATCCGATTGAATTCTTGTCAGTAGTCGGATAATCCATGTTTCCTGTCAATTTCCCCATAACTACATTGTATAGGATTTTATTCCAAAACACAATCGGAGAAATGAAAGGAGACAGAAAGATGGCAAAAAAATTAAAGCTCATCACCATGAGCGAGATTGAGCGGGAGGAGGTAAAGTGGCTGTGGTACCCCTATATCCCCCAGGGCAAGGTGACAATCATCCAGGGCGACCCCGGCGAGGGCAAAACCACGCTTGTACTGGCTTTGGTCGCGTTGCTCACCAAGGGTGAGCCGCTGCCCGAAGGCGAAGCGTGCACCGAGCCGGTGTGCGTCATTTACCAAACCGCCGAGGACGGTCTGGGTGACACCATCAAGCCAAGGCTGGAGACCCTGGGCGCGGACTGCTCCCGCGTGCTGGTGATTGATGAATCCGATCAGGAATTAACCCTGTCTGACGAGCGGCTGGAGCGGGCGATTCGGGAGACTGGCGCGAGGCTCGCTGTTCTTGACCCCGTTCAAGCCTACCTCGGCGGCATTGATATGCACCGCGCCAACGAGGTGCGCCCCATTTTCAAAAAGCTCTGCCAGATGGCGGAGCGAACCGGCTGCGCCATCGTTTTAATCGGGCACATGAATAAAATGCAGGGTGCCAAGTCCAACTATCGTGGGCTTGGCTCTATTGATTTTCAGGCGGCCGCCAGAAGCGTGCTGGTGGTGGGGCGCATGAAGGACACCCCCTCCATTCGTGTGGTGGCACACTGCAAAAGCAGCCTTGCCCCGGAGGGAAAATCCATTGCGTTTGAACTGAACCCGGAAACCGGCTTTCAGTGGAAAGGCCCCTGCCACACCTCTGTGGATGAACTGCTCTCCGGTTCCGGCTCGGCGATGACCAAGACCATGCGGGTGGAGGATGAACTGCGGTTACTCCTGCGAGAGCCGATTGCCGCCGAGGAAATCCAAAAGCGCGCCGAAGAGCTGGGTGTTTCTTTACGCACACTGATGATCGCCAAAAAGAATCTGGGCGTACTGTCCGAGAAGATCGGAGATCGTTGGTTTTGGAAACTGCCAAATCAAGAGTGTAAGGATGTAGGCCCCTAAAGGGGCTGCAAACTTGCATTCTTCTTTTTCCGCCATTTTAAGGGGGCATGGAATGGTACGAAAACCCTCCCTTTGGGAGGGGCAAGCATAGCGTCCGGCTGTACGCCGGTCGCATTTAAGCGGGGCGCTGCCCCACACCCCAGGGAACGAAGGGAGTGCATGAGCAATGAAAAGCGAACGATTCAACCTGCGTATGACACCCAAAGAAAAGGCAGACATTGCCGCCAGAGCCAAAAGAGCGCACCGTCCTATCTCGGAATTTATGATTGACACGGCACTGAACCGAAAGATCATCGTCATCGACAGCTTGCCCGAAATGATGCGTGAGCTGAAAGCCCTCGGCAGAAACCTCAACCAGCTGACGGTGCTTTGCAATATGGGAAAGGTGCAGGCTGTTAAGCTGGATGAATTTGAGGAAACCCTTGCGGACATCCACAGCGAGCTTCGCAAGCTGACGGAGGTGTTGTGATGGCTACCTTTACCCCGATCAAAAATCAAAAGCAAACCAAAGGGGCGCTGCTGGGAACCATGCTCTACGCCATCAACAAAAAGAAAACCACCTACGAGGGGCAAAGCCTGGTATCCGGTTTTAACTGCAGCGCCTATACCTCTTACCTTGAGATGATGACCACCAAGCAGCAATACCGGAAAACAGATAAGCAGCAGTTTTTCCAGTTCGTGCAGTCCTTTCCCGAGGACACCAGCCTAACGCCCCAGGAGGTTCACCGAATCGGTCTGGAATTTGCCGCCCGGCAGTTCCCCGACTACGAGGTGCTGGTGGCCACCCACTGCGACACGGACAACCTCCACAACCATCTGATTGTCAACTCGGTCAGCTTCAAAACCGGAAAAAAGCTGCATCAAAACCACGATGATCTGGTGCGGCATCGTCAGGTCAACGATGAAATCTGCTTGGCGCACGGCCAGCCGGTGTTGGAGTGCTATCACAAGGGGCAGAAGAAAAAGCGCGCGATGGCGGGAGAATACCGCGCTGCCGAGCGGGGCGAAAGCTGGAAGTTTACTCTCATCAAAGCCATCGAGGAAGCGCTGCTGTACAGTACAGATCGGGAGAGCTTTATTCAAAATATGGAGTATGAGGGGTATCAGGTGCAGTGGAGTGATGCCCGCAAATACATCACCTACACCTGTCCCAATGGGCTTAAGTGCCGGGATAACAAGCTCCATGACGAAACCTATCTCAAAGAAAATCTTGAAAAGCTGTTTGCCCACCGGCAGGCCACAGGCTTTGTACCCCTTACCCCGGAGCCACCCGAGGGCTGGTTGGGGCAGGTGGAACAGGTCGGGCACCTCGCTGAAAATTTGATTTACCTCGGCAGGAATCTGGAGCGTACAGGCGATGTACCGCCTCCACCCACGCCCCGCACCTGGACGGACAGCAAGCAAAAACAGCGGGAGGCCCGCAAGAAGCTCGCCCAGGGGCACAAGCTCCAGAGTGAGCAGGAGCAGGAATATTCGCAAACGATGTAACCCCAAACGGGAGAAAGGAGCCCTATGGACAGAGAAAAAATGATTGCGCGACACTATCTGGATACCGGTATCCTCGGCGCCTATGAAACCGCTGAGGTGGTGTGCGATGAACTCGTGGATGGGAAATATGCGCCCTGCTTTGAGGACGCAATGGTTGTGTTCGGCACAGAGCAAACCCATATTGACCGCAGGATGGACATTGGCGGCAGATGCTTCCGCATCCGCTCGGTATTCCTCTCGGATGCGGAAACCACCCCTACGGACAGACTGCTGAAACTCATTGACACAGAGCTTGAAAAAGATGCCCGAACCGCTTGAAATCAATAGACTTGTGGCAGCCGATACGGTATGCTGTGTGGTACCGTATTCGGTTTGCCGCAGGAAAAGGAGGATTTTTAAGATGGCAAGCCAAGAACAATATACAATCTTATATGGCAGGCTCAGTCAGGAGGATGAGCGTGAGGGCGAATCCAATAGCATCCAGAACCAGCGGCTGATGCTGGAGAAGTACGCAGCGGATAACGGCTTTTCCAACACCAAATTTTTGTATGACGACGGTTACTCGGGAACCAACTTCAACCGTCCGGCGTGGAATGAGGTTATGCAGTTTGCGGAAAACGGAGAGATTGCA
>JAQVCU010000040.1 GCA_028689635.1 Oscillospiraceae bacterium | reverse complement strand
CCACTGCAATGAGCACCAGCATAATCATGCGGAACCGGCGGATGGGGTTTTTCTTATCCTTTTTGATCTTTTCCGCCGCGGCTTCCAGATATTCGCTGCGGGTAAGCTGATAGTTTATCTTCAAGGGTTTCGTCCTCTCTTGTCTGTTCTGGTTTTATTGTAACATCGCCGGTTCGACAAAACAAGTGTTTTCCGCTTTTCGGCCGTTTCCGCTCTTGACAAGGGGACGGATCGGCGTTACAATTAGAACAAACGTTCTTATTTGTGAGGAGGCGTTTTGATGGAGCTTTCAGAAAAACTGCGTATTTTAGCGGACAGCGCCAAATATGACGTCGCCTGTACCTCCAGCGGCTCCAGCCGCGCAGGGGCGCCCGGAGCCCTCGGCAGCTGCACCCCCGCCGGGATCTGTCATAGCTTTTCCGCCGACGGGCGCTGCATCTCTCTGCTAAAAGTGCTGATGACCAATTGCTGCGTATACGACTGCAAATATTGCGTCAACCGCCGCTCCAACGACCTGCCCCGCGCCGCTTTTACCCCGCGGGAGCTGGCGGATCTGACCATCCAATTTTACCGGCGCAACTACATCGAGGGGCTTTTTCTCTCCTCCGGCATCCTCAAAAGCCCGGATTATACCTGCGAGCGGATGATCGAGACCCTCTCCATCCTGCGCCATGAATATCAGTTCCGCGGTTATATCCACTCCAAGGCCATTCCCGGGGCGGATAGCCGCCTCATTGCCGCTTTGGGCGCCCTGGCCGACCGCATGAGCGTCAACATCGAGCTGCCCTCCCGGGAGAGCCTGGCGCTTCTCTGCCCGGATAAATCCAAAACCGATATCTTAAAGCCCATGGCTCAGATCCAGAGCGGCATCCGGCAAAGCAGCTCCGACCTTGTCAAATACCGCCACGCGCCACAGTTTGCCCCCGCGGGACAGAGCACCCAGATGATCATCGGCGCCACCCCGGAGACCGACCGGCGCATCCTCACCCTTTCGCAAAGCCTTTACCGGAAGTTTGGCCTGAAACGGGTCTTTTTCTCCGCTTACATCCCGGTGCAGTCCGATAGCCTGCTGCCCTCTCTGGATACCAAGCCGCCTCTGCTGCGGGAGCACCGGCTTTACCAGGCGGATTGGCTGCTGCGTTTTTACGGCTTTGAGGCGGAGGAGCTGCTGGAGGAGGATTCGCCGGATTTCGACCCCCTTCTCGACCCAAAATGCTGCTGGGCCCTGCGCCATATGGAATTTTTCCCCATCGAGGTAAACACCGCGCCCTACGAGATGCTGCTGCGGGTGCCGGGCGTCGGCGTCAAAAGCGCCCTGCGCATCGCCGCGGCCCGCCGCGCCGGATCTCTGGATTTTGACGCGCTGAAAAAGATCGGCGTAGTGCTCAAACGCGCCCAATATTTCCTGCTGTGCCGCGGCAAGACCGTCCCCGGCCTGCGCATTACCCCGGCGGGGGCCTACCGCGCCATGATATCGCAAAAGGATCTGTCGCTGCTGGGCGGCGGGGGGGAACAGCTCTCCCTGTACCCGGCGCCCGCCCTGACCGGCGCCGCCGCCCTGCCTTGGGGAAAGGAGTGGGTCCATTGATCGAAAAGGACAGCTGGGCATATGAATACGACGGCAGCCTGGACGGCCTGCTGTGCTGCGTGTTTGAAGGGTTCTCCCGCCGGGAGCGGCCTGTACAGATCTTCTCCCATCAGGCCCCGCAGATGACGCTGTACCCGGTAAGGCAGATCGCCACCGACCCGGAGCGCGCCGGGCGGGTGTGGCGTTCCCTGGATCAAAAGATCTCCCCTCTGGCCCGGGATTGGGTGGAACAGGGCTTTCTCTGTGATTTTGACGGCAAGGAGCTGCTGATTTACCGTTTTTTAGAGCTGGGCTACCAAAAGGGCCCCGCCGTCACCAACATGCTGGGAAACCCTGTCGTCAACCAGCTTTTTTCCCAGGTGCGAGCCATCGGCAACGAGGCCCATCTGCTTAAGGGTTTCCTCCGCTTTGAGGAGCGCAGCGGGGTGCTCATCGCCCGCATCGAGCCCAAAGGGTTCGTCCTGCCGCTGCTGGCCCCCCATTTTAGCAGCCGCTTTTCCGGTGAGGCCTTTTTGATCCACGACCTTGCCCACGGCGCCGCCCTGCTCCACCGCCCCGGCGCTTGGGGCATCGTCCCGGTGGAGCATCTGGAGCTGGCCCCCCTCACCTCCGAAGAAAAGGAGTTCCAGCGGATGTGGAAGGGCTACTACGACGCCATCGCCATCCGGGAACGGGAGAACCATCGCTGCCGGCTCTGCCACATGCCGCGGCGTTACTGGGCCCATATAACCGAGGTTTCCGCCCCGGAGCCGGAGGGACGCCCCGCCCTTTCCAGCCGGGCCTCCGCCGGATAAAAAAATGCCGCAGGAGTATTCCTGCGGCAGTTTGCGCGGTAACGATCGAAATTTGTGTTTTTTTGTCGTGCTTTTATACTTTTTGTATTTTAAAGCAGAGCGTCGATCTCCAGCAGGGAGCGGACATAGATCTTGATGTTCAGCAGCAGGTTGTTGATATCCCCATACTCGTCCGCCTGATGGGCCCCGCCCTTTTCAAAGCCGAACAGCCGCACCCGGCCGGGAACCGTCACCCCGTAGGTAACGGCGTTGGGCAATTTGCGGGCGTAGCTTCCGCCGTAGGTGGCGATGGGCTGGATATCCGGCTGCCCCAGCATCTCCCGGCTGATCTCCATCAGCTTTTGCACCACGGGATGATCCAGGGAAATATACTGGCCGGGGTTGTTGGCGAAGTGCGTCATGGTAAAGGGAGACGCCTTGACAGACTCTTCCAGCTTTTCCCGGATTCCCTGCCACTCCACCAGCACCGGATAGCGGATATCGGGGCGGAACACCACCGCGCCGTCCTCCACCCGGACAAAACTGCAGCGGCTGAGCATATCGCCGACGATCTCGTCCCGGCAGGCAATGCCAAAACCGGTGCCCTTTTTATCCACCGACACCCGGCGGATATAATCCAGGGCGGCCTTGCCGTTTCCCGTGACAAGGCCGGTATCCACCAGGGCCCCGCACAGGCGGTGCAGCGCGGTGACGGGGCTTTCCTTCCCCTCGTTGGCGTCCTTCTCGGCCCATACTTTCACGCCGTCCTCTGCGTCCTCGGCCCAAAGTTTTTCCCGCCCGGCCAGCGCCTTTTGCGCCGACGCCGCATCCAAACCAGAAAGCAGCGCCCATGCCTTGGGAGATTCCGCATTGACGGCCAGCCCCGCCCACAGGTCTTTCAGGTTGCCGTCCAGTTTGGGGGAGACCAGGGTAACGTCGAACATCCCCATCTCGTAATAGCCGACGGGATATTTGGAATCGGGGATCAGGGTAAAGACAGGCGCTTTCTCCCGTTTGAGGAATTCCGGCATATCGGCCATGCCCTTTTCCTCGTTGCAGCCAAACACCATCATGATCTTGTGCCGCAGGGAAATGCCATGATCCTTCAAAAAGCGCATGGCGTAAAGGCCCACCAGGGCCGGCGCTTTGTTGTCCGCCGTCCCGCGGCCAAAGATGTATTTTCCGTCCTCGCTGATCTTGGCCTCAAAGGGATCGGTGGTCCAGCCCTCCCCCTGGGGCACGATGTCCATATGTCCCACGATGCCGATGGAATTGGCCCCACCGCCGTAGACAGCGCTGCCGCAATAATTGTCGTAGTTTTTGGTGGCAAAGCCGTATTTTTCCGCCAGGGCCAGCGACGCGCGCAGCACCTCTCCGCAGGCGCGGCCAAAGGGAAGGCCGTCCTCCGGCTTATCGGTGGCAACGCTGGGGATCCTCACCAGATCGCACACATCCTTTAAATACTCTTCCTTATGCTCTGCGATCCAGCGGTCCAATTCCTCGTAAAGCTTTTGTTTTTCCACTGTCCAACACCTCCGCGTTCTGCCGGGCTGAGCGCCGCCCGTGCTTCTGTTGTTATTATACATCTTATAACAACTTTGTCAATTTTCGGCCTAACCCCCTTTGCTGGGTGTAAACCGCAGCGCCTTGACAACCGGAAGGGGATATTGTATAATTGCAGGAAATAAGGGAGTAGTCGGCGCGGCGCGTGGCAGGGCCAACATACTGGAGAAACCTCCTGGCTTTGCTTTAAATGACGAGACTTATCTGTTGCAACAAACAGGTAAGGTCTCTTTTTTTATGCCTGCCGTCAAAACGCCGCAAGGAGGAACTGAAAAACATGCAGCTTTGGGAGCTTTTTTTGATCGCCGTCAGCCTTTCCATGGACGCCTTCGCCGTTTCGGTCTGCAAGGGCCTGTCCGTCAAACAGGTGCGGCCAAAGCACGCCCTTGTCGCGGGGGCCTATTTTGGCGGGTTTCAGATGCTGATGCCCTTGATCGGCTATTTCCTGGGCGGGGCGTTTGAATCCCTGATCACCGGCATCGACCACTGGATCGCCTTTGTCCTTCTGGGGCTCATCGGCGCCAACATGGTCAAAGAATCCCGTGGAGAGAGCGAAAACCTCAACGATTCGTTCTCTTTCCGCGCCATGCTGCCTTTGGCTGTTGCCACCAGCATCGACGCTCTGGCCGTGGGGGTCACCTTCGCCTTTTTGCAGGTCGATATCCTGGCGGCCGTCTGCCTGATCGGCGCCACCACTTTCCTCTTTTCGGCTGGGGGCGTCCACATCGGCAACCGCTTCGGCGTCAAATATAAGTCCCGGGCGGAGCTGGCCGGCGGGATCGTCCTTATCCTCATGGGCCTTAAGATCCTGGTGGAACATCTGCTCACCCATGCCGGTATCCTCAGCTAACCCGTTTTTTGCGGTTGCCCTCCCACTTGCCCGCGCGCCAAAAAAGAGCCGGTCCCCGGGGACCGGCTCTTTTTTTATGGCACTAAGGCCCGTTATGATCCGATAAGCTGGTCGTAATCCAGCGCTTTTTTCTCCCGCCGTCCAAACAGGCGCTTTCCGGTGACAAAAATGCTTTCGTGTCGCAGCTTTGTCGCGTCAAAACGGAACAGTCGGAAAATCCACTGGATCAAAAAGCTGATGCCAAAAACAGAGATCACCGTACCCAGGCCCACCTTGGCCCCGAGGAGCCAGCCGATCACCAGCACCGTTCCTTCTATGACGCCCCGCACCAGCCCGATGGGCAGCATGGAAAAGCGGCGGCCCATGGCCACCATCAGGGAATCCCGGGGGCCGCAGCCCAGCCCGGGCGAAATATAAAAATAGCTTCCCAGGGCGATCAAGGCCTGGCCCAGCAGCAGCACCGGCACGCCCAGCCAAAAATTCTGCAGCAAGGGCACCAGATGGAAAGATTGCAGCACATCCACCATAAGCCCAATGAGCACCGTATTGAGCAGCGTGCCAACGCCGATCTTTTCCTTCAGCAGCAGGTCCAGCCCGAGGATCGCAACGCCGATCCAAACGGTCACCACGCCGTAGGAAATGCCACTCACCTTGGAAACGCCGATGCTCAGGGCGTCCCAGGGGGCCAGGCCGATGTTGGCCTGGATGTTCAGCAGGGAGCCCATGGAACACAGCAGCAGGCCGAAAAGCGTCTTGCCGATCCGTCGGATATATTCCAGCGCCATCAGGCGGGCACCCCTTTCTTTTTTCCGCGGAACATGCTCATCACATTAAAGATGTTGAACACGCTCAGCCCGATCATCAAAAACCACGCGGGCACATAGCTGCCGAACGCGTCGTAGATACCGCCCATCAGCAGGGCGGAGATGGCCTGTCCGATGTTGGCCCCCAGCATGACGCGGCCATAAATGGCCCCGTATTCCTTTTTGCCAAACAGCTCGCTGGTCACCAGCGGATAGGCAATGGTGACATAGGCGGCGCTAAATCCAAACAGAGCCAGCCCGCAGAACAGCAGTATCACATTTTTGGCAAGGATCAGGCAGACCATGCACCCTACCATGGCCCCCATACACAAAAAGGAGACTTTTTTCACATGCACCCGATCCGCCACCTGCCCCAGCAGCAGCTTGCCCGCCGCCAGCAGCCCCAGGTTCACAGCGGAGATATTGGCCGCGATCATGGCGGTGTATCCGATGTCGCTGACATAGGCCGCCACATGCTGCACCGTCCCGGTGCTGGTGATGCTAAAGGCCATTACGCCAAAGAACCAGAACCAAAACTGCGGCGTCTTCTGTGCCGCTTTTAGGGTGATCCCCTCTTTTTCCGCCGGATGAGAGGAATTTTCCCCTGCCTCTGTGCGGTGGCCGCCGTAGGGCTCCAGCCCCTTCTCCTCCGGGTCGGAACGGATGAGCAGGAAGGTGACCGGCACGATGCAGACAAACATGAGCACGCCTAAAATGCCGTAAGTCAGACGCCAGCCCACCGTTTCCAGCAGCCAGCCGATGACCGGGCTCATGATGACGCCGCCCAGCCCCGTCCCCATAAAAGCCAGGGAGAGCGCCGTGCCGCGTTTTTCGTTAAACCAGCGGGTGATCAGCAAACTGATGGGGATGGAGCTGGAAAAGCCCATGGAAAAACCCACCACTGCGGAGATCACGTAAAACACATAAATATTGGGAGCCAGGGCGTAAAGGCCGTAGCTGACGCACATGACCACCGCGGAAAGGCACATGACCGCCTTGGTTTTAAAGCGGCTGAACACCCAGCCCGTCAGCAGGGAAACGCCCATCATGGCAATGGAGATAATGGTCTGGTTGACGGAAAAAGCCTTTCGGGAAATGCCCATGGCTTCGGTGACCGGCTTGACGAACAGCCCCACGCAGTTGGAGATGATGCATACTCCAAAGCACAAGATCATAAAGCAGGCGAACACGACCACCCATCCGTAGTGGATTTTCTTTTTTGGATCCTTCATTTTGCTTCCTTCTTCCCCGCCGCTCAGCGCCAAAAGGGCGGGGGCCGACGATATAATAGATACGATAACATGTTTTCCTCCACCTTTCAAGAAGCCGTAAAGTTTTTCGTAATCGTTTCCAAAATCCTTCTGAGTTCTTGTGCGTTTTCCCGGTAAAACGCCGGAAATACAAAAAGATCCTCCGGGAACCCGGAGGATCTCTGTTACAGAATGATGCAGATCAGGCCGTTGCAGCCCTCGTTGATGATTCGCTCCACAGTTTCCTGCAGGCGCATCCGGGCGTCCTGGGGCATGCGGTAAAGCTTGTTGTGCAGCCCCTCGTTTACCAGCTCATGAAGGGATTTTCCAAAAATATTGGAGCCCCAGATCTGCTTTGGGCTCTCTTCAAACTCCTTGAGCAGGAACATCACCAGCTCTTCCGACTGTTTTTCCGACCCCACAATGGGGCTGACCTCCGTGGTGATATCCGCCCTCATCATGTGGATAGACGGTGCGGAAGCCTTTAGCCGGACGCCAAAACGCCCGCCCTGCCTGACGATCTCCGGCTCTTCCAGGGTCAATTCCTCCAAGCTGGGCATGACGATGCCGTAACCTGTGGCCGCCACCTGTTCCAGGGCTCCCCGCACCTTTTCGTATTCCCGCCGGATCCCCGCCAGCTCCACCATCAACGGCATGAGCCCCGCCTCGGAATCGATCTCCAGACCTGTGGCCTCGCCCAGGACCTGATAAAACAAGGCCTGGGGCACCTCTACCGATACCGCGGCGCGGCCGCATCCAAGGTCGATGCCGGTAACACCGGCGCTGCCGATGTATTCGCACTGCGTCAGCTCCCGCAGCTTTTCCTCCACCTGGCAGATGCGCTCGATGGGCGCGGCGGCCTGGGTCACCGCGCCGTAAACGCCGGCCTTGAGCCAATGATCCCGGGACAGGCCCACGATCCAGCGCGGCAGGTCCACGGCGATCTCCCGCACGGGAAACTGATAAAGCACGCTGCCTAAAATGCTGCGGATCTCCTTTTCCCCCAGCTCTAGGCAGTTCACCGGCAACACCGGGACTCCGTAGCGCTGGGAGAGCTCCTCCGACAATTCCCGGGCGAAGACGGAATCCGGCTGGACGCAGTTGAGCAGCACCACAAAAGGTTTGTTGATGGCGCGCAGTTCCTTCACCACCCGGGTCTCCGCCTCCGCGTATTCCTCCCGCGGGATATCGCTGATGCTGCCGTCGGTGGTGATCACCAGCCCGATGGTGCTATGCTCGTTGATGACCTTCTGTGTCCCCAGCTCCGCCGCCATGTTAAAGGGCACTTCCTCCTCAAACCAGGGGGTCATGACCATACGCGGCGCTTCGTTCTCAATATATCCCAGGGCGCTGGGCACCACGTACCCCACGCAGTCGATGAGCCGCACGCGAAAGGAGGCCTGATCGTCCAGAAATACCTCCGCCGCTTCCTCCGGAATGAATTTCGGCTCGGTGGTCATAATGGTTTTCCCTGCGGCGGACTGGGGCAGCTCGTCGGTGGCCCTCTCCCGACGGGCCTCGTTTTCGATGTTGGGAAGCACCAGCGTCTCCATAAAACGCTTGATGAAGGTGGATTTTCCTGTCCGGACAGGCCCTACCACCCCGATGTAAATATCCCCGCCGGTTCGCCGCGCCATGTCCTGATAAATGCCGCTATTCTCCATGCCAGTTTCCCTCCTTCTGCCCCGGAATCAGCCCACCTGGGGGATCAGCAGCATTTTGCGCTCTCCCAGCGTTTCCTTCTCCAGGCCATTTTCCTCCATCACAGCCAGGACAGAGGTGCCAAAATGTTTGGCGATCTCCCAGACGTCTTCCCCGGCGCCGGCATAGTACAGGGTAAGGGCGGCCCCCTCTTGTTTGCGCGCCTTCCCCCGTTCCACCTTCAGCTCGTTCACAGCCCCGTACTGGAACGAGCCGAACAGCGCGCCCTCTGCCCGGCACAGCAGGCGCACGCCAAGCTGGCGCACGCCGGTCACGGAGTATTCCGCGTCCTCTGTCAGAACCCGGCAGCCGGCAAAAACGCTGTCGCAGCCCGGCGGCAGCGGCCGGCGCAGCTCAAACTCCGCCGGGTGTTCCAAATAAACGGGCGTCCCCTCCTGGCCCTGGGCAAAAAGGCAGATGCGGTATTTCCCGGTGAGGATCCATTCCCCGTCCTGCGTCTGGGCGGAAAAACCGGCCGTCTCCGTCCACAGATCCAGTACTTCCTCCGCCTCCTCGGGCAGTTCCACCGTCTCCTCCCGCAGGGCCTGCAGCCCGGTATTTTCCAGGCGCCGCAGCACCGTCACCGGCCGGATGGAATAGCTGGTCTCATATCCGGTGGAATAGGCGTCGGTGACCGCCGCCGTCCGGCCCGGGCGCGTCACGCAGGCCTGCACCTCCAGCGTCACCTCCGCCGAAAACGCCCTGCTTTCGCCGTCCAGATCTGTCCGCGGGGAGATCTCGGCAGATCTCACGGCGTAATAGGCGTCGCATCCGCATTCCTCGTCGGCCCCTTCGATGTCGACGATCTGACTGACCGGCAGCGTATAATCCATGGTCTCCGGGCGGCCCCCCTCCCGCGGCATATAAAGGAGATGGATCCGCAGTTCCCCTTTGGTGACGACCTTCCCGGCGATGATCTTGCAATCGGTCATCCGCGCCGTCTCGCTGTGGCGGATGATATGCCCCACCGCCGCCCGGGCCGGGCTCAACTCCAATTCCTCCCGCACGGTAAAGCTCCGGGCGGCCTTCCCGGCGGCCCAATGGGAGAGCACCTCCGCCCGATGCAGCTGGATGCCGTCGCCCTCGGCGGCGGAAACCACTTCCTCCCGGCGCTGCCCCAGCACGCGGATGGAAACGGTAAACGCCCCCCGTACATCCGCCCGCCGCCCGCTGACCGCCCGGCAGTTGACATAATCCACCGCCGCGCCGGCAAAGACCGCCGGGGATTCCGGCGTGCAGCGCAGCTCCACCGTCTTGGAAAAGGGCGATTTGTGCTCGCTTACCCGGATGGCGGACTGGCTGTCGGCATAGAAAAGCGATATGGCGCAGCTGCCCTCCAGCAGCAGTTTGTCCCCGCTTACCTCAGTACGGGAAAAAACCGGGGTCACAGCGCAGCGCAGGATCTTGACCATATCAGGGCAGTAATCCGGCAGCAGCAGGTCGTATTCGATGGGCAGCTCGCTGAAGGAATCGAAGGCCGCCTCGCCCGTTGTGATCAGCTCTTTCGTCACCTTAAGCTCCATGATCTCCCTCTCCTTCACTGATTTCTAAGGCAACTATATTCCCCGCCGCCGCCGAATAGTACTTTTTGTCCCCCCGCCGCAGCCTAAAAAAAGCGCCTCCGGGTTTTCCGGAGGCGCTTTTCAGGCGTTTTCATCCTTTTTGATCTTAAAGATCAGCCGAAGCAGAGGAGCTAAAAACCTTGGGCTTTTGATAACCACGATTTTCATCGGCGCAACCACCCCTTACCATACTTTGTTACGCCATCATACGCAAAAAGGGGCCGCGGTGTGAATGGTCAGGCCTCCCGCGACATCACGATCAATAGCGTGCCCTCCTCCACCCGGAGGAAGGCTTCCCGCTCCACGATCTCATTGCTGACGCCCAGGGGGAAGGCCTGGGTGAGGACGGCATCCTCCAGGGGATATTTGACCCCTCGCACGGTGACGCCCCGGCACTGTTCACTGTAGGAAAAAAGGGAGAGATAATACCCCTCCAGCCGGGGCACCCCGGCGCTGTCGCCCCGCAGCATGGCCACCAAATTGTTTTCGTCGGCCAGCATCACAAACAATCCCCGTTCCAGCCCCCAGGCCACCGCCTGCAGGTTTGCAACGGTGTGATCCAGCCTTCCTCCCAGGGAACCCAGCAGCACGAACTCCTCGTAGCCGCGGGCCGCCCCTTCCTTCAGCGCCAGCATCATATCGGTGTCGTCTTTTTCCGCCGCCACCTGCAGGATCTCCACTCCGGCGTCCTTCGGCCGCTCCATGGAATCGAAATCCCCCACCACAAGATCCGGGCGCAGCCCGGCGTCCACCGCGCTTTGATAGCCGCCGTCCGCGCAGATGATATAATCCTTTTCCCGTCCGGAAAACTGTTCCAGCAGCGCCCCGCTGACCGGCGCCGCGCCAATGATCAAACAGCGTTTCACGGCCGTCCCCCCTCTCCCTGATCTTTTTGCTTCCATTCCTTGATATTTTTGGCCGATTCATACAGCGCTTTGTAGCTCTCATGGCGGGAGGGCGCGATCTCTCCCCGCTCCAAAGCCTCCAGCACCGCGCAGCCCTTCTCCCGGGTGTGGGAGCAGCCGGTAAACCGGCACCGGTCCTGATAGGGGGCAAATTCCCGAAAACAAAACTGCAGCTGATCCTTTAAAATGGTCTCGCAGCGGTCCAGATCCACCGAGGAAAAACCCGGCGTATCCGCCACAAGGCCCCCCTGCACATGGAACAGCTCCACATGGCGGGTGGTATGCCGCCCGCGCCCCAGCTTTTGGCTGATTCCACCGGTGGGCAGTTCCAAGCGCGGATCCACCCGGTTGAGCAGGCTGGATTTCCCCACGCCGGAGTTTCCGCAGAAGGCGCTGAGACGCCCCGCAAGGGCCTCCCGCACCTGTTCGGCGCCCTCCCCGGTTTGGTTGCACACCTCGATCACCGGGATCCCCGCCCGCCGGTAGGTCCCGGCAAACTCCGCGCTTTCCCCCAAGTCTGTCTTGGTGGCCACCACCACCGGCTCGATATCCTTGTACTCCGCCAGGGCGATCAGCTTATCCAGCACGAAGAGGTTCGGGGCGGGATCTGCCACCGAGCAGACAAACAGGAGCTGGTCAAGATTGGCCAGCGGGGGCCGGATCAGGGAGTTTTTCCGCGGCAGGATCTCCACCACGTAACCTTTTCCCTCTTCGGTCAGCTCTATCCGCACCCGGTCCCCCACCAGGGGGGTCGTATCCTGCTTGCGGAAAAGCCCCCGGGCGCGGCATTCGTACACCTTCTCCCCGGCCTCCACATAGTAGAACCCACCCAGAGCTTTTAAGATCCTGCCTTCCAGCTGCTCCATGCGTCCTCCTGCCTCTGTCAATCCAGTCGGAACCCTTCGGAATTGTCCACGTCCAGATAACGGGTCTTTTCGTCAAAGTCCACCAGATATTCCTGATAAGTCTTTTCGTTGATGGTGATCACGATCCGGGCGATCCCCTCCCCCATAAAGGTGGGCTTCCACAGGGTCGTCTCTGTGGGGTTGATCTGAAGGTTGTGGATCTCCACATCGTCCATAAAGGCCTGCACCGTCACCGGCTTGTTGATGCCAGAGGGCAGGGTGACCGGGATGGAAAGACGGGTCTCGTCGCTTTCCCCCTGGCTCACCACCAGATTGATGAAGGAGCCCTCCGCCACCATTTCGCCTTCCTCCGGGCTTTGGGAGATCACGGTCCCGTAGGGCTCTTCGCTGTCCGGGTCGGTCTCCACCGTGCCGATCTTGAGAGCGCGGGTGTTCAGCAGGCTGCGGGCGTCATCCACATACAGCTCCGTCACCTTGGGCACCGGCACCATGGAGGTCTGCGGGCCAATGCTGGTGTACACCGTCACCACCGTACCCGCCTTTACTTCGCTGTCCTTGACAGGGTCGGTGCGCACCACATAACCGCTGGGCACCGACGGATGGGAGATGCGGGATTCGGAATATTCCAGGCCCTGCTTTTTCAGCTCCGCAAACGCTTCGGTGGCCTCCATGTTGGAGTAATCCTTCATGGTGATCATCTGGGCCCCGTTGGAGATCTTCACCCGCACGTCAGAGCCGATCTTGACCACCTTGGGGTATTTGGGCTTCTGTTCACAGATCACGCCCTTTTCGTATTCCTCGCTGTACACCGGTTCCTCTACAATGATGTTGAAGTTGGCGTACCGGGGGGAGCTGATGGCGGTATCATAGCGGACGCCCACAAAATCGGGGATGTTCACCTCGTCCACCGCCACAAAAGGGTTGTTGTAGTAAAACATCAAAAAGATAAAGGTAGCCGCCGAAAGGGCAAACGCCGCGGCAATGCCGGTGAGGATGGCGAGGAAGGGCGTCTTTTTCACGTACTCCACATTTTCCTCCGGAATGGCCTCTTCGCTGCGGCGGCGTTTGGCCGGGGGATGGGCCGTCCTCTGGGGCCGCGCGGGTGCCGTTTCGCCGGGCCTGTGGGCCCGGGCCACAGCCCTTCCCACCTCCTGCTTTTCCTCCGCCGGGGCGGAAAGATATTTGTATTCAAAGCTGATGGATGGGTTGCGCTTAAACTCTTCAATATCCCGCAGCATTTCCGCCGCGGACTGATAACGGCGGGCGGGATCTTTCTGCATGGCCCGCAGGGTGATGACTTCCAGCCCCTCGGGGATATCCGGGTTGATCTGCCGGGGGCGCCGCGCCTCCGACTGGATCTGCTTGATGGCCACCGAGACCGCGCTGTCCGCTTCAAAGGGCAGGCGCCCCGTCAGCATCTCGTAAAGGATCACGCCCACGGCATAAAGGTCGGTCTTGCCGTCGGTCACCTCTCCCCGGGCCTGCTCCGGGCTGATGTAATGCACCGAACCGATGGCTTTATCCGTAATGGTAGCCGTCTGGCTGCGGGAAAAACGGGCGATGCCAAAATCCATCACCTTAAGGGTGCCGTCCCGCAGCAGCATCAGGTTTTCCGGCTTGATATCCCGGTGGACGATGCCTTTGTCGTGGGCGTGCTGCAGGGCGCGCAGGGTCTGCACCGTAAAGTGCACCGCCTCTTTCCAGCGCACCTGGCCCTGCTGGCCGATGTATTCCTTCAGGGTAATGCCGTCGATGAGCTCCATGACGATAAACTGCACCCGCTCGGTAAAGCTCACGTCATATACCTTGACGATATTGGGATGGTTCAGCACCGAAATAGCCCGGGATTCGTTTTTGAAGCGGCGGAGAAACTCGCTGTTGGAGGCGTATTCCTCCCTCAGGATCTTGACCGCCACCAGGCGGTCCTCCATCACGTCATGGGCTTTATAGACATTGGCCATGCCGCCCACGCCGATCAGCTCGGTGATCTCGTAGCGGCCGTCCAGCTTCTTGCCGATGTATTTGTCCATGGATCTTCCTCCAATCTTGCAGCTACAAAGCGGCCCGCCGTCAGAAGCGGGCAGAGTTCTCTATCAAAACCACGGTGATGTTGTCGGTGCCGCCCATAATGTTGGCGCGTTCCACCAATTCCTCCACACCCTCCGCGGGGTCATGCGAATGAACGATCCCGGCGATATCTTCTTCGTCCAAATGGTTGGACAGCCCGTCGGAGCAAAGCAGCACACAGTTTCCCGCCGGGACGCTCTCCTCCTGATAGTCGGCCTCCACCGCCTCCCGCACGCCCAGAGCGCGGGTGATGAAATGCCGCTCCGGATGATATTTTGCCTCTTCCGAGGTGATCTCTCCCCGTTCCACCAGCATCTGTACGACAGAATGATCCCGGGTGAGCTGGCGGGCGCTTTCCCCGTTTACCAGATAGACCCGGCTATCCCCCACATGGAGCAGATAGACCATACCGTCCCGCACCAGCGCCGCGATGGCGGTGGTGCCCATGCCGCTGAGTTCCCGGTTTTTCTTCGACATGGCGTACACCTCGCTGTTGGCGGCCGCCATGGCGGTAGAGAGCATGTGCCGGATGGAATTGGCGCTGTAATCCTTGCGGTAATCCCGCACGATTCGCTGCGCCATGGAACGCACGGCGTTTTCGCTGGCCACCTGGCCGCCGTTTTGGCCGCCCATGCCGTCGCAGAGGATGGCGAGCACGGCGCCGTCCGAAAGCTCCCGCAGATAAAAGCAGTCCTGATTCACCTCGCGGTGCCTGCCCACGTCGGTTTTTCCGGCAAAATTCAGCATTCCCGGGTCCCTCCTTTGTCCGCCCGGCGCAGCTGGCCGCAGGCGGCGTTGATGTCGGCGCCAAGTTCCCGGCGCACCGTGGTATTGATGTGACGCCGTTCCAGCACGGCGATAAATTTCTTGATCTGAAGGGGAGAGCTTTTGCGGTACCCCCGTTCGGTGACGCTGTTCACCGGGATCAGGTTCACATGACAGGGCAGGCCGCTCAGCAGTTTTGCCAGCTTTTCCGCGCAATCCTCGGAATCGTTGACGCCCTGGATCAGGGCATATTCAAACGAGATCCGCCGTCCCGTCTCTTTAAAATAAGCCCGGCAGGCCTCAATGAGCTCCTCCACCGGATATTTCCGGTTTACCGGCATGGTCTTATCCCGGGTCTCGTTGTCCGGCGCATGCAGGGAAATGGAAAGGGTCAGCTGCAATTTTTCCGCCATCAGATCGTAAATACGGGGGACCAGGCCGCAGGTGGAAAGGGAGACATGGCGAAGGCTCAGATTCATACCCTGCTCGGAGGAGAGCAGCCGCAGGAAGGTAAGCACGTTGTCGTAGTTGTCCAAAGGCTCGCCAATGCCCATCAGCACCAAAGAGGATACCCGGCGGCCGCTGTCGCGCCCGGCCAGGTACACCTCCTCCAGCATTTCGGCGGGGGTCAGGTTCCGGGCCAGCCCCAAAAGGGTGGACGCGCAGAAATTGCAGCCCATCCGGCAGCCCACCTGGGTGGAGATACACAGGCTGTCCCCGTGCTTATACTGCATCAAAACGCTTTCCACCGTCTCCCCATCGGGGAGCTGGTACAGATATTTGATGGTTCCGTCAATTTGGGAGACCAGCTTCCGGCGCACCGTAAGCTCTGTGATAAAACAGTTCTGCTCCAGCTTTTCCCGCAGCGCCTTGGAGAGGTTGCTCATCTCCTCAAAGCGCAGGGCCTGCTTCTGGTGGAGCCAGGCATAGACCTGCCCTGCCCGGAAAGAGGGCTCCCCCCAGGCGGCAAAAAGCTCTTCCAGACCGGAAAGGGGCAGGGATTTGATATCAATCTTCTCCACGATTTTCACCTCTGCGGCCGCTTTTGCAAAATCTGGCCATATAAAAGCCGTCGCTGCCGCAGTCCTGCGGGAACAGCGTCATCTGCCAGCCCTGTTCCTTGCCCGCCAGGGCGGTGATCCACTCCGGGAGGGGATCCGGCTGAAATTCCGGGTGCTCCTTCAAAAAGCGCTCTGTCAGATAATCGTTTTCGTGCCGGTTCAGGGTGCAGGTGGAGTACACCAGCGCCCCGCCGTCTTTTACATATTTTGCCGACGTCTCCAGGATTTTATACTGGAGGGCGGGAAGCCCTTTGAGCTCCTCCAGGGGTTTATAGCGGATCTCCGGCTTGCGGCGGATGATCCCCAGCCCAGAGCAGGGGGCGTCGCAGAGCACCCGGTCGAAGGAGCCTGTCTCCGGGCTGTACAGGGCGGCGTCCCGCACCCCGGCGCAAAGGCAGCAAACGCCCAGGCGGGCCGCCCCTTCCTCGATGCGTTTGATCTTAGCCGGATAGAGATCCCCCGCCAGCAGGGAGCCCTTGTTCTCCATCCACTGGGCCAGGGTAAAGCTTTTGCCGCCGGGGGCCGCGCAGACGTCCAGCACCCGCATCCCGGGCCCGGCCTGCAGCGCCGCCGCGCAAAGCTGCGAGGAGAGATCCTGCACATGGAAAAGGCCCTCGGCAAAGCCGGGAAACTTTTCCACCGCGCCGGAATGCGCCACAGCAAGGCAAAAGGGCACGCCCTCCACCTGCCGGGCCTCGATCCCCGCCTCATGCCAACGCTCCAACAGTTCCTGTGCCGTCGTTTTCAGAGAGTTCACCCGAATATATAACGGCGGATGCTCCCCCATCGCCTTCAAAAGCAGCTCCAACTCCGCCCGGCCGTACTGGTTTTCCCATAGCTTTACCAGCGGGCGCGGCACCGAATAGGCCAGGGAAAGGCGGCCTGCCCGGTCCTTCCCCTCCTGGGGCAATTCTATGGCGCCGCCGTCCCGCAGGAAGGAACGCAGCACCCCGTTGACAAACCCGGCGGCATTTTTCTGGCCCATGGCACGGGTCAGCTCCACAGCCTCGTTGACGGCGGCGGAAGCCGGGATCCCGTCCATACAGGCGATCTGGTAGACTGCCTCCCGCAGCAGCGCCCGCACAGCCGGCGACATCTTCCCTATGGAAAGCTTGGAATAGCGGCCAATGACCCAGTCCAGCGTCACCCGCCGCTCTAACACCCCATAAAAAAGCGCAGTGGCAAAAGCCTTATCCCGATTATCCAGGCCGCTGCCCTCTAAGGCGCGGTCGATCACGATATTGGAATAGGCTTTTCCTTCGTCCACCCGCATCAAGGCCTGCGCGGCCAGTTGTCTCGCGTTTTTCAAGCGTTTTCCCCCAGAGCCCTCCAAAGGGCTTTCAGTCGTTGTTTCGGCGTCCAAACAGCAGCACCAGCCGCAGCAGCTGGGCCAGGGCCGTCAGCAGGGCCGCCACATAGGTAAGCGCCGCGGCGGAGAGCACCCGGCGGGCGCCCTTGAGCTCATCCCCCGAAAGGATGCCGCTCTCCCCCAGCACATGCATGGCCCGGGCGCTGGCGTTGTATTCCACCGGCAAGGTGACCAGCTGGAACACCGCCACCGTGGCAAAAAGCAGGATGCCGATGGTCACCAGAGGCTGGGCCTGGAAAAATGCCCCCAGCAGGATCAGCGGGACGGAAAGCCGGGAGCCGATGTTGGTCACCGGGATCACCGCAGAGCGGATCTTGATGGGAAAATATCCCACGGCGTGCTGCACCGCGTGGCCCGCCTCATGGGCCGCCACCCCCACAGCCCCCACCGAGGTAGAGCCCCAGACCGAATCCGAAAGGCAGATCACATGGTTTTTGGGGTCGTAATGGTCGGTAAGATTGCCGGAAATCCGTTCTACCGCCACATTTTGCAGGCCGTTGGCGTCCAGGATCATACGGGCGGCCCCGGCACCTGTGAGCCCGCGCCAGTTGCCCACCTGGGAATATTTTTTAAAGGTGCTCTGCACCCGCATCTGCGCCCACAGGGCAAACAGCAGCGTGGGGATGATCAGCACCCAGTAATAAGGATCGAAATACATAAAGCCGGCTCCTTTCCCTGTCTGTCCCCTTATCCGGGACGGATCCATTCTCTATTGTATCCAGGGGTTGTTGCCCACTTGTTACGGAGCGATGAATTTTTTGCCCGGCTCCAGATGGCGCCCGCGCAGGAATTCGGCGGCGTCCATCTGTTTGGAGCCCTCCAGCTGCACCCGCAGCAGCTCCACCGCGCCGGATCCCGCCGCCACGATCATGCGGGAATCTTCCAGCAGCGTTCCCGCCTCGCCGGAGAAACCTTCCGCCGGACGGGCGGCATAGATCTTAAGCTTTTTCCCGTCCAGGCCCGTATAAGCCACCGGCCATGGGTTAAGCCCCCGCACCAGACAGCACAGTTCCCGGGGTTCCCGGGTAAAATCAAGCCTTGCCATGGCTTTGTCCAGCATCGGGGCCAGGGTGGCGTCCTCCTCCCGCTGGGGCTCCGGCCGCAAAAGGCCGCCCTCCAGCAGCGCCAAGGTCTGTTCCAGGCAGTCCGCTCCCAAAGGGGCCAGGCGGTCAAAGAGCTCCCCGGCGGTCTCTTCCTCCCCCACCGGTGTGGAGAGCTTGAGCAGCATGTCGCCGGTATCCAGGCCCTCGGCCATATACATGGAGGTGACCCCTGCCTCGGCGTCCCCGTTGATCACCGTCCATTGGATGGGGGCCGCCCCCCGGTAACGGGGCAGCAGGGATCCGTGGATGTTGATGCAGCCGTATTTCGGCACCGCCAGCAGCTCCGGCGGCAGGATCCGCCCGTAGGCCACCACCACCACCAGCTCCGGCCTTAGCTCCTGCAGCTGCCGCAGGGCTGTGCCGTCCCGCATTTTGACCGGCTGAAAGACCGGGATGCCATGGCTCTGAGCCAGCTGTTTCACCGGCGGCGCGGTCATTTCCTGTTTTCTGCCCACCGGTTTATCCGGCTGCGTGAACACCCCTTTGACCCGGTGTCCCAGCGCGGTCAGCCGTTCCAGAGAAGGCACGGCAAAATCCGGCGTACCCATAAACACGATATCCAAAGGCTTTTTCCTCCTTCACCGGCTCATTCTTCCCCGGTTTCCTGCTCCGCCTGCTCCATCTCCTGCATCTCCTCGGCGCTCATCATGCGCTGGGCGATATCCCGGAACAACCGGCCCTCCAGATGGTCGATCTCATGGCAGAGCGCGCGGGCCAGCAGGCCCTCCCCTTCCACGACGATCTCCTTGCCGTTTCGATCCTGGGCTTTGGCGGCGGCTTTTTCCGGCCGGGCCACGATACCCCATTCCCCTGGGACGGAAAGGCAGCCCTCCGGCCCCACGTCCTCCCCGGCGGCGGAGATGATCTGCGGGTTGATGAGTTCGATCACGCCCTCGCCCACATCGATGACCACCACCCGCCGCAGGATCCCCACCTGGGGTGCGGCCAGGCCGACGCCGTTTGCTTCCGCCATGGTCTCGGCCATGTCGTCCAGCAGCTGCCAAAGCCTTTCGTCAAATTTGGTCACCGGCTTCGAGATCTTTCTCAGGACCTCGTCGCCTTCCTTTACGATATTGCGAATCGCCATTCGTCAAACCCCTCCTTGGAATCTTTACATCGAACCGTCAAAATACATATCGCCGTAGGCCGAAACGCCCCGGCTGGCAGGATCCCTGCCAAATTCCGCCAGCAGCGCCCCGATCATCTCGCGGAACCGCGGGCTGTTTTTGCACTTGATCACGATCTTATAGCGGTATTTTCCGCTTACCTTCACCACCAGGTTCGGCGTGCAGCCCAGCACCCGCAGGGGGATATCGGGATAATCCCGCCGCGCCCGGCTGGTCAACGCGTCCAAAAAGCCCCTGGCTGCCCGGATAACTTCCGATTCCCGCTCCCCGGAAAAACCGATGGCGCACATGCTGCAAAAGGGCGGGTAAAGCATCACCTTGCGGCAAATGATCTCGTTTTGATAAAAAGTCTCGTAATCCTGCTCGGAGGATTCGATCATCACCCGGTTTTCCGGCACAAAGGTCTGGATGATCGCCTTGCCGTGCTTTTTTCCCCTTCCTGCCCGGCCGATGACCTGGGTGATGAGGCTGAAGGTGCGCTCCTCGCTTTTAAAATCATCCCCAAACAGGGTGGCGTCCGGCGCCAACACCCCCACCAGGGTGACGCCGGGAAAATTGAGCCCCTTGGCCACCATCTGGGTCCCCACCATCAGGTCGTAACGGCCTTCGGCAAAATCCCGGAATTTTTCTTCATGGGCGTATTTTGCCATGGTGGTGTCCGCGTCCATCCGCAGCACCCGCGCCGTGGGAAACAGCTCCCGCACTTCTTCTTCCAACTTTTGGGTGCCCACCCCCTGAAAACGCTCTACCTTGCCGCCGCACTGGGGGCACCCCTCCTCGATGGAACGGGAATAGCCGCAGTAGTGGCACATCAGCCGCCCGTTGGCGGAATGGTAGGTGAGAGCGATGCTGCAGTTGGGGCAGGTCACCGCGTCTTTACAGCTCTGGCACAGGGCCCTGGTGTGATAGCCCCGGCGGTTGAGCAGCAAAATAGCCTGCTCTCCCCTGGCCAGGGTAAGGCGAACCTCCTCCGCCAGAGGCTGGGAAACCTCCCCGGAAACGCCGGCCTGGCGCTCCTGGGTCATGTCCACCAGTTCCACATCCGGCAGCACCGCTCCGCCGTAGCGCTTTGACAGCTCCACCAGCAGGTAATTGCCCGCTTTGGCGTGATAATAGCTTTCCACCGAGGGGGTGGCGGAGGCCAGCACCGTCAGGCAGCCGTGGAATCCCCCGCGAAAACGCGCCACATCCCGGGCGTG
>JAQVCU010000003.1 GCA_028689635.1 Oscillospiraceae bacterium | reverse complement strand
CATGCGGCGGCCTTGCCGCTAATATAACCGCAAGGGAGCGGCCCCTGAAGACGAAGCTGCTCCCCTAAAATAATTTGCTCTATTTGCACTGCTTTTCATCGTTTACACAGAATTCGGGATACCCTCCCCGCCGAAATTTGCAGCATATTTTCTAACATGATCGGAATGATCATTCGATAAATTTCCCGGGAGATCTGTTTGCGATCCAGCATATTCCATTGCCTCCCAATCTATTGTCGCGCCTGCGCGGCGTAAAACGCCATCCCACTGCCTGCGGGGTACCCCCGCCGCGATGACCGGCCCGGCGTCGCCGCCCATACCCGCAGGACGACCCTAAAAAAGCAGATGACGCATCCGTCACAGGGCAGAAAAATCAAATCACATCGCTGTAACTTCAGCGAAGTTATTATATCATAAGGGCGAAGCGCGAATGGGATAATTGGCCATGCCCATAGGGCGGCCATAAGAATCAAATATAATAACCGCTTTGCGGTTATTATATCATGTATTATAACGTCTATCAAGAGCCAGAGCGACTGCTTTAAAACAAAAAAACCGCAAAAGCCGGGGAAAGCCCCTCGGCTTTTGCGGTTTTTCTTTTCAGGCCAGCGTTACTTCGCCGGCTGCACTTCATCCTGGAAAGCTTCCAGCGACCGATGTTCCACCGGTGTGGAGAACACAAACTGGGTAGAGGTGTTTCCAAAGCGCTGAAGCTGGTTGACAAACCCATTCAGCTCCATGGCGCTGGGGAACGCTACCTTGATCAGCATCGAAAAATCCCCCGTCACGCAGTTGCATTCGATCACATTGGGACAGGCGCTGATAAAATCATAAAACTCCGGCTCCACGCTGGGCAGGGCGGAAAGGCTGATAAAAGCGGTGATGTGATATCCCAGCTTGATGTTGTCGATGGCCGCGTGATACCCTTTGATGACGCCCTGCCGCTCCAGCTTCTCGATCCGGGCGGAAATGGCGGGGGCCGATAAAAACACCTTACCGGTCATGGCTTTTACCGGCGTGCGGGCGTTCTCCTTTAAAATAGAAAGTAAAATTGCGTCGATCTTATCCATCCTTCTGCACATCCTTCTTTGATTTAACCTTTTAAATTTTCGATCAGCGTACGGTTGACAAGATGATCCGGCAGCCGTTTTTCCACCAGGCGCTGAAGCAGCTGTTCCAGCGCCATCCTTCTGCCCTGCTCATAAGAATCCACCGAAAGGAACGCCGCATGAGGCGTGATCACCGTATTTTCCAGTTCAAAAAGCTCGCTGGTCTCATTTTCCTCGTCCTCGATCACATCGACAGCGGCGGCGGCGATCACGCCGCTTTTCAGGGCATGCACCAGGGCTTTCTCATCCACCACGGCGCCCCGCGCCGTATTGATCAAAAAAGCGTCCGGCTTCATCATCGCCAGTTCCCGTTTCCCGATCAGATGCCGGGTCGAATCCATCAGCGGGCAGTGGAGGGAAACGATATCCGAAACTTGCAGCAGCTCCTCCAGGCTTTGGGCCTTCTGCGCGCCATACTGCGCCAGATATTCCGCGGTTTTGGTGGGGGCATACACCAAAATATTTAGGCCAAGCGCCTTTAACATAGGAAGCATCGCTTTGGGGATGCTTCCAAAAAAGACAAGGCCGATCGTTTTGCCCGAAATGCGGTGGATCGGCGGCCCCAGCAGGGGATCCCAACTGCCGTTTCGGACAGAGCGGTCATAATAAGTGATTTTTCTCGCCAGATCGATCAGCATGCCGACCGCATGCAGGGCCACTTCCTCGGTACAAAACCCGGGGATGTTGGTCACGCAGATTCCCAGCCGGGCGGCTGCCTCCACATCCACATTGTTGTAGCCAATGCTTTGGAGCGAGACGATCTTGCAGCAGGGCAGTTGTTCCAGCACTGCGGCGGTCAGCTGCTCGTATTCCACCACGATCCCGTCTGCGCCGGCGGCGTATTCCACAAAACTTTTCTGTCCGCTTTTGTCGTGTACCTCTGCCAGCTCTACCTCCGTAATGCCCCATTGCTCCAAAAGGCTCTTTTCGTAGTCCAGCGTATCGTCCACATTATAATAGAGTATCTTTTGCTTCTTCACAGGCTTCAGCCCTTCCGTTTAGAAATAGCAACAAAAAAAGGGCATGCCAGACGACGCTCGTCCTCCATGCCCCATTGCAGGTTACCCGATTGCTTTTCTATTTCTACTTTATTATCGCCGTTTGTTTGGGAAAAATCAAGGGCTTTTGCAGGATTTTTTTTGTTTTTTGCCGTTTTTTCTTAATTTTGTTAAGTTTACACAAAAACTCTTGTTTGAAGGTAGCCCGATTTTCTTTTATTCCCCGTTGGAATGCGCCTGCCCTGCCATTTGGATCGTGGGATCCCTTTTCCTCCATAGCATGGATCCTCAGGCGTCCTGTGCTCCTTCGATGGCTCCGGATCATCTTTTGGATAGGCCCTGCCCCTGTGCCGCCGGCCGATCGTAGAGTCCCAATTCCAATGCCTTTTTTGCCAGTTGACGGCGGTATTGATCCTCGATATCCTCCAAAGAGAGGTCGCCGTCGGCGCGCATTTTTGCAATGTTGTCCTGAATTGCCCGGATGGCCTTATCCCGGTCTCGGATCAGTTCGTTCCAGCTTTTTTCATAGGCGGTGTTGACTCCCAAAACCGCGGAATCGGTCATCCCGCCGGAAGATCCACTGGCCGCAAGTTGCTGCGGTAGGTCGCGCAGCGTCAGCATCTTGTTTACGTTTGCCTGGCGAATGGCGTCCTCCGCCTCCTGCTCGATCTCCGGGATCTGCCTTTTTAGTTGTTTTACCGCCTGGCCTACCGCTTTTCTCTTGGCTCTTTTCTCTGCCGCCGCTTCTTCTGCAAGATAATTCTCATACGCCTCATATTCTCTGGCAGATTTTTTCTTTTCTTCATACCCCGTCATGCGCCGTTCCCCCTTCACTTTTTTCTGCCGCAAAGGCTTCCAATTCTTTCAGCAGTTCCTTCAGGCTGTCAATTATCCCCAGCAGCCGTCTGTTCTCCCTGTCGCCGCCGTCCGCCTCCGGCTCCTCCACCCCCAGCCACTCACAGGTGGCTTTGGCGATGGCCTCGGCATAGGCGGCGTGGTTTTTCTCAAACTCCGAGAGATTTTTAGCGTTGCTGATAAACCCAAGCTCCAACAGCATGGATGGGCTTTTCGTCCCGGCGTTCCAGGCGTAATCGGCAGTGGTGTTCCCCCGGTATCCCCGGTTCACCTCCTGGGCCCGGTTGCTGGTGTAGCCGACGGCTTTCAGCGCCGCCAACACCCCTTTTGCCCATACCGTGTAGCGCTCCGGGGCTTTGCTGTGGAGCCATGCCGTCATTCCGCTGGCCGTAGGCCCGGCGCTGTCCATGTGCAGGCTGATGCAGCAGGCGGCCCCGCTGGCCCTCTCGATCTGGCACCGCTGATCCATCGTCAGATATACGTCCTCGGTGCGGGTCATGACAACGGCCACGCCCCGCTTTTCAAAGGCCGCTTTTACCTCTTTGGCGATCAACAGCGTGTTTTCTTTTTCCAGCGCATTGCCGTTTACCGCGCCGGACGCGCTGCCACCGTGCCCCGCGTCAATACATACTTTCATACTGTTTTATCCCCTTCCCCTTCGTCGCCCTTCTGCTTCATCTGTTCCAGCATATCCTGTAAAAACCTCGGCCAGGGGAACCCCAGCTTGCCGCTGTTTTCGATCATGCTTAGGCCCTCCCGGCCTATGTAGAACCAGCACACCGCCGTGCGGCAGATGGGGCTTGCCAGCCCCAGGGTAATATCCAGCCGGACGCCCACCGCCACCAACAGCAGCACCAGGATTTTGTTTATCCCGCCCCACAGCATCACCTGGCTGTTTACTGTGCCGCTTTTCGCCGCCGACAGGATCCCCAGCAGGAAATCCAGCCCCATGAACACCACCAAAGTGACGATCATGTTGTCCCAGCCGCCCAGCCACCAGGTCACCGCCGTTCCCACCGCTGCCACGGCGGTGGAGATCTTTGCCCCCTCCCCGCCATAGCTCCATAACAGCTTATTCCAAAGCCCCATTACTGTTTCCATTTCGTTTTCCTCCTCTTATTTTGACAAGCCTTCTGCTAAACATTTCTCCACGGCGCCAGCATAAAGCCCGGGAATTCGGTTCCGTCCCCGCGCGTCCAGGTTTCCCCCTCCGGCACCAGGCGGCAGTTGGCCAGCATCTCCGGCAAAAAAGGATCCAGCTCTTCCCTTGTGATCTCGCGCAGGCCCTCCCCGGGTTCCAGATGGATCTTGTAGTCGCTGTCCAGATAAACGGTCATGATATCCCCTCCAGTTTATAAAGGTCTAAGCTTGCTGTTTCGTCCCTTGTTCCCACGCATCTCACATACAGATAATATTCGCCGGTCAAGGCCGACACGTCCAGCGAATAAACTGCCGGGGCAGCGTCGCTGGTGCTGTAGTGATAGACCGCAACGCTGTCCACCGACGTCTTGGGATCTGCCGATAAAACGCCAAAATAGGCGCTGGGGCGGCTGCCATAAGATCTTAAAGTGCATTGTAGGGTGGAGATCGCGGAAAGGTCTACCTTGCCGTTCGTATACGCCCTTGCCTCCCCGGTTCCGTTGGTTCCCAGATGGATATACGTATCATATTTTGTGGCCGTATCGGACGGGGTATAAACGCTGATCCCGCCTGTGATTTTGGCAAACTCGTCCCCGTTGTCATAGTAAAGGATGCCCCAGTTTTTCCAGCCCCCGTTTTGATAAGTCCTGGAATCCCGTCTGACCCAGGCGCTGCCGTCCCATTGATACGCAGCCTGCGGATAGACCATCATCGCCTCGTCCTTTTTCAAAAGCGCCTTAAAAGGGACATTAGACGCGTTCCCCGTTTTAACAAAGATTTCGCCACCCTGCAAAGGGGTTCCGTCCGTTCTTGCAGACGGTTGTCCTACGGAAAAGATCACGTCCGTAACGACGGCTCCCGTATTGACCCAAATGGTGTTTTCTTTGGGGCTCTCAGGCTGCGCCGTCCCGCCGGTCACTTCGTAATTCAGCCTGGTTCCCCCGCCCAGCGTAACGCCTTTTCCCGTCATACGCTCTCCACCTCCTGCAATACCGCCGCAAGGGTCATATCCGCCGTAGGTGCCGCCCCAAGGGCCATCACCGTTACCGTCCCCGCCCCGCTCTCGGGGATAAGCGCCGTCACCCCGTCTTCGGACAGCTGGGCAATCTGGGCCGCTGCCGGCAGCAGGATTATAAGGGTGTCCTCTGTCATCCCGGCGGCGGATACCGTCTGCACAAAATTTTCCCCGCTTGCCGCCCAGCCAGATGCGGGCAGGGTATAGGCGGCGTATTTGGGCGGGATGGTCACCGTCACATGGTCGGCGGCCACTGCCCCCACCCAGGTCTCGCCGTCCCGAGAAGTCTCCAGCACACCGTCCGCGCCAAGGCGCAGGCGGCGAATATCCTGGGAATACACCCTTTTCTCCAGTTCCAGCTCCTCCAGCACCGCCATATTTTCGTTAAAAATCGGGATCAGCACATCCAGCGCCATCTCGTCAAACGCCCTTTGCGCCTCCGCAACCTGAAGTCCCAGCGGATTTGGCCGCCCGGATATCCCCTTTCCCGCGTAGTCCTGCGGTTCAATTTTTCTCATATCCCGTCACCCCTTGTAATTTCCTTTTTCAGTAAATTCCACCGCAATGTCGTAGATCCCAAACGGCTCATTGTATTCCAGGTTCTGCAGCCGAAACCGGACGGTATCCGCCCGCTTTAGCCGAATTTTTCCTCCGATGGTTTTGGGGGTCGTATCAGAGGAGAAAACAAATTTTTCAAAATCGATATAAGAAAAATCCAGATACCGCGCCGCCGCACCCGCGTCATACAGTTTTTTCCAGATCCCCCTCTGCCGTCCAAACACCTCAACCCCCGTCGCAATGGCGCTGGAAAGGCGCACCGCCATATGCCGGAAGGTCTTGCCGCGGTAAAACAGTTTGCCGTCCATCTCCGGCAGCTCCCACCACGCCGGGATCGGCGCGCCGTCGTCGTTGTAGCTGGCCGGGTCGTCCGGGTCGGTGTAAAAGGCATATGTCCCGCCCTGGTCCGTGCCAAAACACAGCGCCCCCTTCCAGGTCCAAAACACCCTCGCGCCGACGTTCTCAAAGAGATAACATTCATACTGATAGCTGGAATAGGGCTCCCCCTCGCTATAGCTCTTTTGCAGCCCATCCAGCACATAGACCCTCCCGTTTACCGCCAAAAGCCAAAAATCCCCATATGCAAAGGCCACCGCCTCTTCCAGCCTCGGTTCCTGCTGCAGCTGCCGGTTCACATAAAAACTGCGTCCCTGGCTGTATTTTTCACCGGTGATGTCCTCGCCGGTAATGGCATACACCCCCCGGCCCGTCAAAAACAGCGGCTCTTTTCCAAGCCTTGCAAAGCCGTATTTGGATATGGCCCCCGGCCCCTGAAGGGAGTTGACAATGGGGAAAACCGCCTTCCCCTGTTCCATCGTCCCGTTTCGCAGGATCATATTACGCCCATCTTCGCCCTCGTCCTTGTGGGCCCCCAGCCGGTCGCCCAGGATAGAATACCCCAGGATCCGGGAGTTCTCCTGCCCCAGCACGCTGTACCACAGGTCTCCAAAATAGGTTGGGTCGTCCATCTGGGAATAATGATCCTGGTTGGGATGCTCCGGATCCCCTGTGACGAAAAGGCGGTCGGCCGCGCCGTTGACCCCGTACAAAACAGCTGTGTCACACCGGTCTATCCGCCCGGCATACCCCTCCCGCGCCTTCGCCGCGGTGATCTTTACGTTGTCCTCGCCGGTCACCGGGCTCTCCCCCGGCGCCGCTACAAAGGTCACAGTGCCGGTCGTGCGGTCAACGGTAAAATCTGTGTTTTCACGCAGATCCTGCCACACCCCGGCGCCGGTCAGCTTTTGGGCTGTTACCTCCGTTTCCGCCAGACCGGCGTCGGTCAACTGATAGGCCGTCACAGCGCTTTTTCCGTAAAAGCTGTTGGTAAACTTCTCCTGCAACAGGTTGATCGGCTCATACGCCTCTCCGCCGCCCTCCGGGTCGCGGGAGATGACGATGGTCGGCACATAACCGCTGCCAAAGACAGGCGCCGCCCGTCCCCCTTCAACGCACAAAAACCTTTTTCCGTCCAAAAGATAAAGCTTGCCGCCCATCTGATACCCGCAGGAGCGCCCGTCCTTCATCCCGGAATAGATCTCTGTCCCGTCCTGCCGGTACAGCTTCTCCCCCGCGTGAAGGATAAGCTCCTCCCCCAGGCAAAAAGCGCCGTTTACAGCGCCCGGATATTCGGCCGTCTTGTGGTATCCCATGCGTTTTCGTACCTTTCCCACCTCGTCCCGGATCATATTCGGGGCCCCGGGGGAACGGCCGTTTTCCACATTGGCGGGGGAATTATACAAGTCGATCCCCCGAAACCGGGAAATGCTCATAACGCTGCGGGCGTCGGACATGGCCGCGCCTCTTTTTCTCCTGATATACATGTTCTCACCCCTGCCCATATATGGTTTCAATGGGCGGCAGCCCCGGCTTTTCCTGCACCGATAGGTTCAGCAGCATATTGGAAAAGATCCCTTCCAGATAATCAGAAGTTGCCGCCATGTCCGCGCTCCCCGCCGTGGCGTCCGCCGCCGTTTTCAGCGGAACCAGTATCGCCGCCCGGGGATGGACCTCCAGCACCGTGTCCTGGGCCGCCGCCGGGCCCAGCGCCGCCGGGTTTTTCCAGTAAAGGAAGCGGGGGGTGGCCCCCCGCTCCACCAAAAAATCCCGTTCTCCCTCCACCCGATAATCTAAGATCTGCCGGTATGCGCCCCCTCCGGTCTCCACGATCCTGTCAAGTTCCCTAAAATCCTCCGGCATCCGATAGCGGTCATAGGGCCCCGCCTGTGCGACGGCAGGGCCCTCATAAACCGCCGGCAGCTTAAAATGCCCCGCCAGATAAAATAAGGTGCCCTCCAAAAAATAGTCAAACCGATCCTCCAGATCGGCCGTGAGCTCCCGCCCGGCCTCCTGTCCGCAAACGGTCGCCTCATCCAGCCACCGCAGATACAGTTTTTTTGCTTCTCCCTTTGTCATAGGCCCTTCCTTTCCCCGGCCCCGCCGGTCACGCGAGATATCCCGCCCCGGCGAGGATCTCCGCCACTGTTTTGGGCAGTTCCACCGTTGTCCCCCGTTTGACAAAATAGTTGTAGCCGTTAAGGCACACAGGCACTACGCCGTCCTCCGGGTTCAGCGGGTCAGCCGCCAGCTTCACCTTTACTTTTGGCTCCTTTGCGTAGATCTCGCCCCATTCCAAAGTCTCTTTATCCTGTTTAACCGACATATTCAATCGCTCCTTTTCTGTTTTCCCGGGCTTTTGCCCTTCCCACCCACCCGGGCCTTTTGGCCCTTTCTGTTCTGCCTTTTACGCGGTGGCTGCGCTCTCCAGCCTTACCATGGCCAGCTCCTGCAGGCGCTTCGCCGTAAACAGGGCCTTCCAGCCGCTGGTGGCGCGCTGATTCAGGGGGTCGGCGGTGCCGGAGCTCCCGGCGCTTTTGACGATCATTTCCGGCTTCGATCTGCCCGCTACGTCCACCACGCCATAGGCGTCCTGTCCGATGATCATGGAGAGATGCACCCCAACGCCGCCGCTGTTTTCCACCGTCTTATTGTTGGTGCTCTCCAAAAAACGTACGCCGTGGATCTTGCCGATCTCGCCTTTCATGATCTGGGTACCGCCGGAATACTTGGAAATATCCTGCCACATGCTGTCGTTCATCACGTCGTAGGCCACGTCCGGATGGATGATACCAATGTAAAACCCGCCCTCCATCGGTTTTGCGTTGTTGCGCTTAAGGGTGCGCACCGCCTTGCGGATATCATTGGAAGTCACCACATCGGCGGCGGTCAGCGCGTCGCGGTTGGCGCGCCCTCCCGCATAGACCACCGAGGTTCCGCTGGTCACTTCGTCCCGCACGATGGTGTCGATGGTCAGCGCCGCCTGCTCTCCCAGCACCCCTGCGGATTCCGCCAGCACCGGGTCTACCCCCACCATATCCAGCTTGTCGGAGATCTCCACAAAATCTCCGTACTGTTTTACCGTGGCGGTGACGGAAGTCACCGCCAGGTCGCTGCCGGAAGGCGTGACCCCTTCGGTCAGGGCCGTGGTCGCCGCCGCCAGCGAGCCAAACCTGCGGAAGTTCATGGTATCCCCCTCGTTTTTGGGCGCGCTTCTGTGCTGGCCGTACTTGGCGTATACCAGGTTCGGCACCATGCGGCGCATCAGCGCCTTTTCATAAAAAGATTTCTGTTCGCCGTTCAGGCTGCTGTAGGTCTGTGTTGACATGTTTTCATTCCCCTTTTCTTTTTTGTTGTATGCTTTTCAGAAGGAAACCGCGTCCCGCGCCGCCTGTCACAGCAGGCCGCCGCGAAGCTCCCCCCGGTAAGCCATCTCCAGATACCGGTCAAATTCCGCGTCGCTCATATGCTCAAATCCCGGCGCGGGGCTTCCTGTGGCCCCGCCCAGGGGGCCGGGCGTCGCCCGCTCGTTGGCCTGTATCTTATCCACGGCCGCCCGGCGCGCTTGCTCCCGCGCCCCGGCCAGGATCTTTCCCAGGTTCCGCCCGGCCACCGCCTGAAACGCCGCGTAGAGATCCACCTCCGGGTGGCCCTTTTTGCGGCAATGCTCCAGCACCTGCATCACTTCGCCGCGCAGCTCCTCGTAAACGCCCCCGCTGTCCGGATCTGCCAGCAGCCGGTTTTCCTGCTCTCTCAGCCGCTGCCAGTCCGGCCCGGAGCCAATGGTGCCGGCGTCTTTCTCTCGCCCTTCCCCTTCGGTGTCATCCCCGGCGGCGGGCTCCGTGACGGCTTCTTCCGGGGCATCCTCCTCTCCGCCGCTCTCTTCCGACGTCTCCCCGCCGTCCTCGGCTTCTGGCTCTTCCCGCCAATATTCCTCATATTTCCCGTTCAGTTCATCCCTGTACATCGCTTCCATCTGCGCTCTCCCCTCCTCCCTGCTTTGCGTAGATCAGGTGCCGCAGGGTGTGCACCACTTTTCCATATTGTTCGCATTGCGGGTTCCTGCAGGATACGTCCTGCACCGTAAACACCCTCGTCGCCGCCGCGGGGCTATCGTCCCCCTCTACTTCGGTGCGGCAGCGGCAGATCGTTCCTTCCAAGTCGCAAACTGGGCACTTCATCGCCCCTCCTCCTTTCCTGCGGCCTCTATGGCCGCCTTTTTCATCTGTCCTGCTAAACTCGGCGCCCCATTGTTGTTTTCCTTGGCCGCCGCTGGGCCTTCCCTCTGTTTTTCTTCCTCCCGCATCCTTTTCAGCTGCTCTTTAAAGGGCATCACATTCTGCGGGGAAAGCTCGATATACTGGTCGGGGGTCACCACCCCCAGCTCCAGCAGCTTGTCTAGGCTGGCCATAGCCAGCGCTTCCGAAAACTGAGATCCGGCCCCTACGTCGATTTTCAGCCCAAATTCCACGTCGCCATAAGCGTCTCCCCGAAAGGCCCTTGCCCCTTTTTCCCCGGCCCCTATGGCCCGCGGCAGGGTATAATAGGCGCGGAAAAATTGTTCCCATATCCTCCCCACCTCCCGGATCGCCCGGTAAAAGCGCCGCTGTACATTTTCTATGGGCTGCTTGGATTGGTTTTGCAGCGCGATGATTGCCGCGGCCGCCATGTTCCCGGTAAAGGCCTCGCCGGAGATCACCTCCGAAACGCCGGACATGGTACGGGAATAATCCAGCACCTTATCCGCCAGCACCAGGGCCGTGCTGGGAAACGCCGGCGGCTGCATATATTTGATGCCGTCCCCTCCGCCGCCATAATGATCCACCAGCTGTTCACCCGGCGTGTTGGTGATCTGCTGCTGCAGCGCCCCAATTTTGGAAAGGATCTTGGGCCATGCGGTCTGCTGGACAGAAAGCAGCAGCATGGCGATGTTATAGTTGATCGCCTTCTGGTTCGGCAGCAGCCCTTCGGCCTCGCCGGTGCCAAAAATGCTCTTTTTCCGCTTTTCCCAGTTCATTACCACCAGGGGATACAAAGAAACGGGCCTGCCCGCCCCCTCCGGCGTCAGCGGCGTCTCCGGAACCAGCACTGCCAGCCTTGTCCCGCGGGAAAAATACACCTGGCCGTCCCTTTTGCAGTAACGGGTCAATACCGTCGCCTTTCCCTCGCCGCCTATTTCCCATCTGGCGGCGTCATACCCCTCTTCCGCTGTTTCCCCGTCCGGCTGGATCGCCTCTAAAGCCGCGCTGGAAGCGCCCTGGCGCTTTGCCTGCTCCCGCAGGGCCTTTACGCTCTCCCGCCCGGAGATGATCACATACGGCTGCTTTTGCACCCTCGTCTCCTGGGGGTTCCCGAAAAAGATGTTTAAAGGGTCGATGGTCTCGCCGCGCAGAGCCCCTTGATATCGCAGGCTGCCCCCGCCCTTTACCCCGCTGTCCCAGTAATAATGCAGGATCCCCGTCCCGCCGGTGGCGCAGTCGTCGATAAAATTCTCGTTCAGTTCGTCCTGATCCAGCTCATTCCACAGGCATTGGGCAAAATCGGTAAAATCCCTCGCGCCCTGTACCGCGCGGTCATACTCCTCCTTTCCGGCGCACTGCGCCGGGGAATACACCATCTTTACCGTCTGGTTCAGCACATTTGCGCGTTTGGTCCGAATAAAAAAATTGATGATGTTGAACACTGGCCGCGGCAGGTTCGCCGTCCTGCGGGAGGGCGGCGGCCACTGATCTCCCTGTTTAAACCGTTCGTATTCCGGCAGCTTTCCGGCAAGGCCCGTCTCCCTCTGGTAAGCCAGTCCCTCCTGATATTCCCGCCACATTTGCGTCGTCTCCTCGTACAATGCTTTTCCTCCTTCTGCATATCGCACCCTTTTATGTCCCCGTCATCGGGAAAACCCTTCTCCGCCCAGCCATTCCGAGAGGATCTCCTGGGAAAGCTGTTCCAGATCCGGCGCTTCGTCCGGCTGTGCCAGACGGATGCACCGCAAAAAGAATTTTCCCAGCAACGCCAAAAACCTGTTTACCATGTCAGCCATTCTCCTTCCATTTTTTCTTCTGTCCGCAAAGCCGGGGGCAGCTCCGCCCGTTTCGCATGGGGTCCTGCCGCCGGGGCGGGCCTTGCCCCGGCAAAATACCGCAGGGCGTCCGGCCCGTGGGTCAGCTCATGGGGTTCCCCCGCGCAGTCGTTGGGGTTGTGGGGGTCGTGCTGCAGGGCGGGCAGGCAGCGGATCAGGTTGCGGCAGCCGGAAAATATCTTAAGCCGCGCCGTCATCCCCTCTTCCCCCCGGTAGGGACGGAGCCATTCCTTTAGGCCGTACCAGCCCTGCACTCTGTCGTTCTCCGCCTTTTGCAAAAAGACCCCTTGCTCGCCAAATAGCTCCGCGGCGCTTTTTCCTGTGTCCTGACGGCGGTTCCAAAGGTCCGGAGGGGCCAGATATGCGTCGATCCTCTCCCCGCCGCTCATCTCCCGGATCTTTCTGGCCGCCTGGGAAACGATCAGCCCGCTCTCATACGCCTCCCGATATACCCAGGCCCGCCCCCGCTCATCCAGGGCGATCCAATACCCAGCCAGCATATCCAGCCCGTAATCCAGCGCCACATACCGCCGCCAGTGCGCCGGAATGGCAAAAGGCTCCGCCACATGCACATCCTCCCGGAATTCGGTAAAATACTGCCCCGCAAAGATCTCCCAGTCCCCCTCCAGCCAGGCCCGTTTCAGGTCCCCCGGCAGGTTTTCCAGCATCGAGACATATCCGGGGTCGCAATCCAGCAGCGCCCGGTTGTCATACACCCGCGCGGGGATAAAGGTATAGTCCGCCGGGTTTTCCCCCGGCAGATATTCCCGCCGGACAAACAGCCTTTTTACCCATTCATGCCCCACGCCGCCAGGGTTGCAGGTCAAATACATCCGCTTTGGAAAATGGTTTGCCCCGCGCAGACAGGCCTTCAAGGTGGAAAACTGGAAATAGCTGAATTGGGTCGCCTCGTCCATAAAGATCACGTCAAATTCCTGCCCCTGATATTGCAGCACATCCCGTTCGCTGTCGCAGTAGCCAAACCGCAGGCGGGATCCATTGGCAAACCCAAAAGCCTTATCCGTTTCCCGGTAAGTGGCGATCCCATGCAGCTCCGTCATCAAAGGCAGGATGTGGTTCTCCCGCAGCTCCGGCATGCTCCGCCGCAGCAGCAGCATCCGGATTCCGGGATACCGCACCGCCAAAAGCGACGCCTTTTTGCGCACAGCCCAGCTTTTCCCCCCTCCCCGCGCTCCTCCATAGGCCACAAAACGGCTTTTAGCCTCAAAAAATTGCCGCTGCTTTTCGTTCGGGGCCCCAAACGCACGCCGCTGCGCCCCTTCTTTCCTATTCCGCAAGCTTTCTCATCTCCTTGGAAAGCGTCAAACAGATCTGTACGTCTCCCCCTCCGGATGTTTCCAACAGCGCGTGGGGCGCTTTCCCATAGGCTCTCGCCAAAATATCCCGGGCGCAGTCCAGGCGCAGCGTGTTTTTTTCCTCCGGGTCGTTCATGGTGTCGATCAGCAGCTGCAGCGCCGGCCCCACCGCGCCCTTCAGCAGGCTCTGCGCCAGTTCCTTTTCCTCCTGAGCCGGGGTCTTTTTCCCGGCGGCCCCGGCACCCTTGGCTTTTTTCCTCTTTACTTTTGGGAACGTATGTTCTATAATGATGTTGTCATTTGGGTCTTCCACATTTTCCGCTTTTTTCTCCATCTTCCGTTTCCTCCCCGTCTTTCCTCTCCTTCTTCGCCGCGGCACTGCCCCCGCGCAACGCCAGCGCCTGCTCCCAATTCTGTTGCACCCCTTGCGTCTCCCGCATCCTCCAGGGCTCCGTTCCCAACTGCCTCCACGGGTCCGGCCAAAACGCCTTCATCCGTGGCGGTCCATGCGGTACCGTTCCAGCAATGTCGTTTCTTCTTCGGTCAGCGGCTGCTCCAGCGCCTGGCGGATCTGCCCCATGTCCCGATCCAGCATCTGCCCGATCCTGCGCAGGGAATCGCCCTCCTCCCACCATTTATGGATCAGATAGACCGTAAAGCGTTCCATGGGCCGGCCTCGACGCCGCCTTTTCCTGGTTTTTTTGATCTCGCTCACTCCTTTGCTTGCTTATACGCAAGTTATCTCGCAAAAAAATAGATCGGTACTCTATATTTTTCTTTTGCGTAAGTTTATTATAGCCTACGATTTCCAATATGTCAATACTTTCCGCAAAATATTTTTTCTTATATGCAATATTTGTGATTGCAATGCGGAAAGAAACGTGCTATACTAAACGCAAACAGGCGGCCCAGCCCGCCAATCAGCCGCCTTGCGGCACAATGGAGTGATATTATGTCAATTTCCACAAGGATCAAATCCAGAAGAAAGGCCCTGGGTCTTACCCTCCTGGACGTCGCCAAAAAAGTCGGCGTCTCCGAAGCCACCGTTCAACGCTGGGAGACCGGCAGCATCAAAAACATGGGGCAGGATAAGATCGTAAAGCTCGCCGACGCCCTGCTTCTCACTCCAGCGGAACTGATGGGGTACGACGAGTCCGCCTCTTCCCTGGATCGCCAGCTTTCGGAAGTGCAGTTCGCCCTGATGAGCGAATCGGAAGGCCTCTCCGAAGCGGATAAACAGGATGTCCTTAATTACATTCGTTTCAAAAAGTCGCAAAAGAAGGGATAATTGATTGGATCTGTTGGAGCTATATCGTTTCGCGGAGGAACGCGGTATTTCGGTGGACGACTTCCCCATGCAAAACCGTTCCCTTGCGGTGGATTTTGGCAAAGGCGAATACGGCATTGCCGTCAATGAAGCCCTGTTGCCGCGGGAACCGGAGAAAAAGGTCGCCATTGCCCACGAGCTCGGCCATTGCGAGACCGGTAGCTTTTACAATCTCAGCAACCCGTTGGATCTCCGGCGGCAGCACGAGTGCCGGGCCGACCGCTGGGCCATGCGCCGCCTTGTCCCCAAGGAGGAGCTGGAGCGCGCCGTCCAAAACGGCATCCGCGAAGTCTGGGATCTGGCCGAATACTTCGATGTCACCGACGAGTTTATGGTCAAAACCATCAGCTATTACCGCCAGCTGGATCTGGAACGTCTGACCGGCGCCCTCCCCGCCTCCCTTTAGCGTCTGCGGCGGAAAAACTTCTGATCCGCGTTATTTCCGCTTGACCGCACGACGGAAAACCATTATTATAGTGTTGTACCCAATTAATGGAAACCGGATTTTCCTTTTATTTTCCGGTGACCTGTCAAGGAGGCATTTTTCATGAAAACAACCGGTATGATCCGCACCATCGACAAGCTTGGCAGAGTCGTTATCCCCTCTGAGTACCGCAAGTTTCTCAACATCAACCCCGATGAAGAGGTCGAGGTCATCCTCACGTCGGACGGTGTGTTGCTCCGCAAATTCGAGCCTTATTGCGTTCTCTGCGGCAAAAAGACCGCCCTTTCCGAAATCGGCACCAGCCATCTCTGCCGGGATTGCATCGAAGTGGCCAAACGCCTGTAATTTTGTCGTTTTTGCCAATTTCTCTGTGGATTTTTCTTCATTTTTTCCAATTTTCCCTGTTGACGGATGGCATTTTTCATAGTACAATAGCAACCATCAACTGAACATCGTCAAAAGACTATGAAAAGAAGAGTACGCGTTAAGGTTATCACAGAGAGTTCCCCCCGTGCTGCAAGGGAACATAACCTGCCCGCCGAACATGATCTTGGAGTCCCGCACCGAGGGGTAACGCCTTAGGCTGCGGCGGTGGCGCCCGTTATCGCGATAGAGTATTACATTTGTACTCGAAGAGGCTTTTGCCGCAAGGCAGAGCGAATCCAGGTGGTACCACGAAGCATGCTGCTCTCGTCCTCGGAGTTTTCCGGGGATGGGAGCTTTTTTTGTTGCCTGTTTTCCGCTTTTCCTGTCCTCAGATGTTAAAGCGCTGGCCGGCGCGGTTGATTCCATGCATATGCATTTTATTCCCGTCAGAAAGGCAGGCCTACCTATTATGATCCGTATACAGAATCTTTCCAAGGTCTTTGATGGGCCGGTCCCCGTCACCGCTTTGAATCAGATCGACCTGCACGTGCAGCAAGGGGATATCTTCGGCATCATCGGTATGAGCGGCGCCGGGAAATCAACGCTGCTTCGCTGCATCGCCCTTTTGGAACGCCCCAGCTCTGGCTCCATCACCGTCGACGGCGTAGAGCTCTCCTCGGTCACCGGCCGGGAGCTGATCCGCCTGCGCCGGCAGATCGGCGTCATTTTCCAGGGCTACCACCTGCTGATGCAGCGCACTGTGGCCCAAAACGTCGCCTTTCCCCTGGAACTGCTCAAGACCCCCAAAAGGGAGATCGAAGCCCGGGTAAAAGAGCTTTTGGAGATGGTCGGCCTGTCCGATAAAACCGGCGCCTACCCGGCGCAGCTCTCCGGCGGCCAAAAACAGCGCGTCGCCATCGCCCGGGCCCTGGCCAACAGCCCCAAGATCCTGCTTTGCGATGAGCCCACTTCCGCGCTGGATTCTCTCACCACCAAGTCGATCCTGGATCTGCTGCAAAACATCAACCGGCAGCTGGGGGTCACCATTATCATCATCACCCACGAGATCGGCGTCGTCAAGGCCATCTGCCACAAGGTCGGCGTCATCGACAGCAGCGCCATGGTCGAGCAGGGCCCTGTCAAAGAGGTCTTTGCCTCTCCGCAAAGCCCCATCACCAGGCTTCTGCTGGGTCAAATGGAAGAAAAGGAAGGCGGTGCGTCCCAGTGTTAGGAAACCTTTCGGAACTGTCCCTCATGCTTTTGGAAGGGCTCGGCGGTTCCCTGTACATGACCTTTGCCGCCACCTTTTTCGCCTATGTCCTGGGCCTGCCCCTGGGGGTGCTCATGGTCGTCACCTCCCCAAGCTCCATCATGCCCGCCAAAAAGACCCATGCGGCCCTGGGCTGGGTCATCAACATCGGCCGCTCCATCCCCTTCATCATCCTGATGGTGGCCCTCATCCCTTTTACCCGCTTCATCGTCGGCAAGGGGACCGGTCCCACCGCCGCCATTGTCCCTCTGGTGGTCGCCGCGGCCCCCTTTGTGGCCCGCATGGTGGAAACCTCTCTGGAGGAGCTGGATCCCGGCGTGGTAGAGGCCGCCCGCACCATGGGTGCCACCAACTGGCAGATCATCTGGAAAGTCTTTCTTCCGGAGTCCATCCCCTCCCTGATCCGGGGCGGTTCCATCACCACCATCACCCTCATCGGCTATTCCGCCATGGCGGGGGCCATCGGGGCCGGCGGCCTTGGCGATATCGCCATCCGCTTCGGCTACTATCGCTACCAGGACGACGTTATGATCTGTACCATCGTCGTTCTGGTCATCCTGGTCCAGGTCATTCAAAGCATTTTCAACCTGGTCGCCAAAAAAATCGACAAACGCAGTAAAACAGATTAAGAAATGAGGTATTCTTTATGAAAAAGCTTTTGGCCGTTCTGCTGGCCTTCTCTCTCTCCCTTTCCCTCGCCGCCTGCGGCGCTCCCGCCGTCAGTTCCTCCTCCCAGCCCGTCTCCGACCCGGCAAGCTCTCCTTCTTCCGAGCCCGCTGCCCCGGGGTTGACCGTTTTGAAAGTCGGTGCTTCCCCCGCTCCCCACGCCCAGATCCTCGCCAGCGTTAAGGACGCCCTGGCCGCCGAGGGCATCGACCTCCAGGTCCAGGAATTCACCGATTACATCCTGCCCAATACCGCCCTGGAGGACGGGGATCTGGACGCCAACTTTTTCCAGCACAAGCCCTATCTGGACGATTTTAACGCAAACAACGGCACCCACCTCGCCTCCGCCGCTGCCATTCATTTTGAACCTCTCGGCCTTTACGGCGGCAAAAGCCACGATCTCGCCGCTGTCGCCGACGGCGCCACCATTGCCGTTCCCAACGATACCACCAACGAAGCCCGCGCGCTGCTTTTGCTGGAGAGTCTCGGCCTGATCAAGGTCAAAGAGGGCGCCGGTCTGGCCGCCACGGTCAAGGATATCGTAGAAAACCCCAAGAACCTGACCATTGACGAGCTGGAAGCGGCGCAGCTGCCCCGTGCCCTGCCGGATTACGACTTCGCGGTCATCAACGGCAACTATGCTCTGGACGCCGGCGTCACCGATCAGGTGCTGACCACGGAAAACGCCGAATCCGAAGCCGCTCAAACCTTTGCCAACATCGTTGCCGTCCGGGAAGGCGACGAAAGCCGTCCCGAGATCAAAGCCCTTCTCGCCGCCCTCACCAGCGAAGAGACCCGCGCTTTCATCACCGAGACCTACGGCGTCACCGTGATCCCCGTATTTTAACCCTCCCTACGGCATGCAAAGCGGGCCCGCTCACAGCTTAGAGCAGGGCCCGCTTTGTTTATGTCTTTTTTTCCGCCCGGCCGCAGCGTCCCGAAACAAAGCGGCCCCGGTTTCTCCAAGGATTTTTATGTCTCTGCGCACCGAGATGTTTTTCAGATATGCAAGGTTTATTTCCGCCTTTTGGGGCATCAGCTCCCGGAGGTAATATGCCTGGGGGTCGGCCAGACGTCCCAGCAGCTCCTCCTCCCGTCGAAAGCGGATGCTTGCCGGGCCCGTAAGCCCCGCCGGAAGCAGCAGCGTCGCCAGCATCTCCGGAGTATACTGCCGCACATACTCCGGCACCTCCGGCCGCGGCCCCACAAAGGACATCTCTCCTTTTAAGATGTTCCACAATTGCGGCAGCTCGTCCAACCTCCAACGGCGCAGAAACGCCCCCGCCGCCGTGATCCGCCGGTCTCCCGCCGCCGTCACCTGCGCCCCGCCTTTCCCGCTCATGGTGCGAAATTTCCAGATCCAAAAGCGCCTGCCATAGCGGGTCACCCGCTTTTGGCAAAACAAAGGCGGCCCGCCGTCCAGGGAGGCGATCATCGCCGCCGCTCCCAGCAGCGGCCACAGTCCGCCCAGCAGCAGCAAAGCCGCCGCCACATCCAACATCCGTTTGGCCGCCAGCTGTCCCCGCTTTTTCTCCAGCGCCTCCCAATAGGGCCGCACCGCCTCGCTGCGCATGGGCGGGGGCAGGCGGGAAAACGTCATTTTCTCCATGCTCCGATCCCCCGTTTCAGCCGTCCTGGGGCATCTGGCCCTCTACAATGCGTTCCAGCGCCGCCGCGTACTCCCGCGCCAAAACTGGATAGATATGGTGTGCCAGCACATATTCGCGCCCCCGCCTTCCCATCGCCTCCCGCTCCTCCGGCTCCAGGCCCCGCAGCGCTCCAATGGCTTTGGCAATTTCCTGGGGCCTGCCCGGTTTCACCACTATGCCGCAGCCCGCCAGCTGGATCGGGTTTTCCGGCGCCTCCATGGCGCAGATCACCGGCTTTTGGGCATACATGTAGTCGAAGATCTTGTTCATGCCGATCCCATAGCGGTACACTTTCAGCGGCTTAGCCCCCAGATACAGACAGTCCGCCTGCGCCAGGATATCCTGTAGCTGGCCATGCTCCACCGCGTCCAAAAACAGCACGTTGGAGAGGTTGTTCTGCCTTGCCCATCTCTTTAACTGCGGCTTATGGATCCCGTTGCCCACCATGGCAAAGATCACGTTTCTTCCCGTCATCCCAGCGGCCTCCACCAGCTCGTCCAGTGCGTTGGCCGCGGCAAAGCCCCCCGCGTACAGCACCAAAAAGTAGCCCTTTTCCCGGTATCGCTCCAAAAATTCTATGTGACGGCGGGGTGGGAGGGCCGTCTGGACCTCCTCCGCCCTTGGCAGAGGGATGCCGTTCGGCGTCCAGAGGAACTTTCCCGCCGGTATCCCCGCCTCCTCCATATGCTTTCCCACTCCCGGCAGCACCGACGTCACCAGGTCGGCCCGCTTATAGGCAAAAACCTGGGCGCGGCGCAAAGCCCGCATCAAGGGGTGCCTTCCGGTGTAACCGTAGATCTCCTCCATGCTCTCCGGGTGGATGTCGTGCACCTCAAAAACCAATTTTGCCCCGGCAATTTTTGCGATCCTCCCGGCGGCATAGATATCCAGCGGATAGGTAGAGGCGGCGATTACCGCCTGAGGCCTCACCTTTTCTGCGATCTCGGCGGCGCTGCGATACAAGGCGCGGATAAACCTCCAAATGTTCGCCGCCCGGTGCCGGTCGTTTTCCTCGTAAGCCGGCGTCTGGATCAGCAAAAACGGAACCTCTTCGATGGTCCTCCACTCCATCGCCGCCCTTGTCTGCGGGTTCTCCCGGCGCAGATGGGTAAAATCCGCCGCCGCCACCGTCACCTGATGTCCCAGGGCCAGCCATTCCTTTGCCAGATAATAAGGCCGGTATTCCATTCCCATTTTCTCACTTCCGGCATAATGGTCGATCAGCAGCAGGTTCATCCTTTTCCTCCTTTCTTTTCTGTGCGCCGTTGAGCGTTTCGTAGGCCTGCAGCAGCTTTTGTTCCTCCCTTTGCCAGTTCAGCCTCCGCAGCACCGCCGTGCGGCCCTGTTCCCCCATGCGCCGCGCCTGTTCCGGATGGTCAAGCAGCCATCCCGCTTTTTCCGCCACCTCCCGGGGGTTTTCGGGGTCGGCAAACAGCATACACCCCGCGCCGCCAAATATCCGCCGCCACTGCGGGAAATCCGATATCACCGCGGGGATCCCCGCCGCCATGTATTCCAGCGCCTTTACCGGCAGCGCTTCCCGGTACGCCGGGGTCGGTTGCAGCACCGCAAGCCCGGCACAGCTCCCCTCCAGGATCCGCGCAATGGTTTTTTGATCCACTACGCCGTGGTACCGCGCCTGTCCCCAGGCCGGCATCGCCCGCAAAATGGGCTCCTCTCCCGCTTCTATCCTCCCGGCCAGCTGCAGGGGCGCGCCGCAAAGCGCCGCCGCCTTTGCCATCACCGCAGCGCCCCGCCGCAGGCTGATCCCGCCCACATACACAAGGCCCTTTCGCTCCGGCCCGCCGCCGGTGGGAAGGAACTGTTCCGGTCTCGGCAGGTTTCGCACCACCACCGTTCTGGCCCCCGACGCCCGCAGCCGCCGGGCGATGCCGCTTGTGGCGCAGACGCAAAGATCCAGCCGCGGGGCGATCCATTCCTCCGCTCCCGCCGCCCACCTTGCCGCTGTCCGCCGCAATGGATGCGGGATCCATTGCTTGTCCCTCATCTGCAGCGGCAGATCCTCATGGGCGTCCCACACCACCGTCCTTCCCGCCGCTTTTAGCATCAATCCTACCCCAAGCAGTTCCGGGTCATGCAAATGGCACACCGCCCCGTCAGACAAAAGCGCGCGGATCAGCGCCTCGGCCGGGCCCAGCAGCATCCGGGCCGCGCGGTTTGGATGCCGCCGCAGTGGGCGCAGAAAAACGCCGTCTTTTTCCCCTACCGCCCCCGGCGCCAAAACGGACGTCCTCCACCCCGCCTTGACAAAGCTTTTCGCTTCTTTTTCAAAGATCCTTCCGTCGTTCCAGGGATGCACCGTCGTGATCATCAAAACCTTTTTCATGTAAGATCCCTTCTTTGGGCCAGCGTCAGCAGCATAAACAGCGGGAATATCCAAAACATGCGGTCGTAAAGCAGTCCAAACCGGTTGGAGATCAAATTATCCGTCAGCGTAACACCCAACATCACGGCATAATACGCCCCGTCCACCGGGTTTGCCCGCAGCAGGGCCCAGCCCGTGGCCCCCAGGCCCAGCGCTGCCCCTATCCCCGCCAAAAGCCGCAGCACGCCGCCCTCCAGATAATCCGCCAGCAAAAAATTGTGCGCCGAAAGCAGCCTCTTTTCCCCCTCAAGGCCGCCATACAGCGCCAAGAGCTCCCTGTCATCCGTTTCATCGTACAGCTGGATGCTCCATCCGCCGCCTTTGCCAAAAAGGATGGTTTTCCCCCGGTACCTTGCCGCCTCCGCCAGCCCCACACGCCAAATGGCCCGCCGCTTTGTAAAAAGACCGCCGGTCATCGCCGTTTCGTAACGCTGCATCGCGGCTGTCCCGTCCCCCATTTCCCCCGGGACAGGGCCTGCGGCCTCATAGCGGCGTTCCATTCGCTCCTGGGCGCACCAAACCGCCAAGACTGCAAAGGCGGCCACCGCCGCCGCGCCGCAGGCGCAGCCCCAGGCAAGCTTCCGGCTTTCCTTTGCCACCCGCCATGCCAGCGTGCTTCCCAAAACAGCTGCCGTCCCCGCCAGCAGCAGCACCGCCCGGCGGCTGCCGGAAAGCCACACCGCAGGCAGCAGCTCTGCCCAAAGCGCCGCCGCCGCTCCCAGGCGCAGAGGGGTCGGGCAAAGGCAGGCCAGATAGAGCGCCGTTGCCATCCCCGCCAACAGCGCCACCGCAAACATATTGTAGTCCCGCCGCAGGCTCATCCTCCAGCTGTACCACAAGGGGAAAGGCCACCCGCCCGTCACAAGCGAGATCCAAGCCGCGCCGCCTGCCGCCGCCGAGGCCCAGCAGATCATTTTTAAAGCTGTTTCCAGCCTTTTCCTTTCTCCAAAACAGGTAAGGATACCGCCGCCCACAAAAGCCAGCGGCAGCGTCACCCGATATTTTTCAAATGCGAGCTCTCTGCTGTTCCCATAAACAAAACTCGCCATGTCTACAGCCAGATAAAGCCCCATCAATCCCGGCGCCCACCAGGCCCGCCGCCACGGCCGGGATATCTCACGCCACCACCGCAAAAGGGAAAAATGCCACCGCGCCCCAAAAAGCCACAAAAACGCGGCCCCGGCCAGGGCTGTGCAGCCGGGCAGCAAAAGCCCGTTTCCGGAGGACGCCAGCTCAAACATAAGCAGGAACACCGTCCCATATAAAAACACCGCCGTCAGCCGCCCCGCTGCACTGTCCAAAGCCGCGCCTCCTCCTTTTGTATGGCCCCTGCGGGCACTGCGTTTATTATGCGCAGTTTTTCCCGCAGTAAACATAAAAAGCCAGATAGCACCCGCAAAGCAGCGCCGAAAGGGTCAGCAGCGCTTTCTCCGGCTCCAGGCCCAGCCTTTCCGCCGCCGCCCCGGCGCACAGAGAGGCCGCCAGCAGCGCCCCCTGCCAGATCATGGTCGCTTTTTGCTTTCCGGCGGCGATCCCGGCCGTGCTCACCGGGACGGTGCACAGCCGTACCCAAAACAAGGGCAGCAGCGCCCGAAGATATCCTGCCGCGGGAAGCCAGGGCGCGCCCAGCGCCCAATGGATCAAAGGCTCCGCCCACAGGGCAAGGCCCGCAAAGAAGGGCAGCGAGACCGCCGCCAGCCCCCCCCGATACGCCAAAATAAAGGCGGCTTACCGAGCGTCCCGCATTCTTTTCCGCCGCCGCTTTTCGCAGGAAAGCCTGTCCCACCGCGCTGGTAAAAAGCGAAAGCGGCGCCCCCAGCAGCCGGTTGACCAGGGCAAACTGCCCCGCAGCCCCTTCCCCGTAGATCCCGCCCAGCCAAAATGGGATGGCGCCGTAGGCCGCCGCCCCGGCCAACGCCCCCGGCAGGAGGAACAGGGGGAACCTGCGGTATTTCTTTGCCGCGCTGCCAATTTCGCCCCACCGGCAGGCCGGAGGAAGCTTTTGCGCCATAGCCGCCGCCCCCAACAGCCACCCCAGGGCCTGGCCCGCTTCAAGGCCATACCGCCAGCCGCCAAACAACAGCTGCAACAGCGCCGCGCCCATCCCTTTTGCCGCGCCGCCCCAGCCCGCCTTTGCCCAATCCTCCCGACGGCTCTGCCAGCCGGTCAGAGCTGCAAACCACCCGGCGGGGATCGCCGCCGGGGCCCACCAGATCCAACCCGCAGCGCCGCCCCACAGCGCCGCGCCCGCCGTCCAAATAAGCGCGGCAGCCAAAGGGGATATCGCCGAAAGCCAAAACAGAGCCGCCGCCTCCCGTTCTTCCTTTGCCGTCGTCACCGCCAGGTCATATTTCAGGCACGCCGCCTGGGTCAAGCAGCTCACCGCGCCTGAAAAAAGGGCGAATCCGCCAAACTCTTCCGGCGTATAGAGCCGTGCCAATCGCGGCGCCACCAGCAGTGCCGTCCCCTGGGCCGCCGCATTCCCGCAAAAAAGAAAGACGGATCCCGCAAGAAATCCGTCTTTTTTCCACCGCCGCTTCACCATATTCGTTTGTATTTTGTCGTACTGCCGCCATCAAGGGGAAAGTGCACCTCTCTCCCCTCGGCGGCGGAACGGTACACCCCGAGCACCAGTTCCAGCGCCCGGCGCCCGGCAGCGCCATCCACCGCAGGCGGCCTTTTTTCCCGGATGGCCCGCGCCATATCGTAATATAGCGGCCGGTGGCCAAAACCGTAGATGTTGGGCGGGCCCTCGCTGTTTTCCTCTCTCAGCCGCGTTTCCTCCTCGCGGCCAAGGGCGGCGCAGCGCAGGATCTCCACCCGCTCCACCGCCTTTCCTCCCATTTTGATGGTACCGCTGCTGCCAAAAAGCGAAAGAGTCTCCTCCATATTTTCCGGATATACGGCCGTAGTGCCTTCCAGGGTGCCCAAAATCCCATTTTGAAATTCCACCACCGCGATCCCCAGATCCTCGGCCTCTATATAACGATGGACGCGGTTCGCCGTCCACGCCCGGACGCTCTTTGGCTCCCCCAACAGCCAGCAAAGAAGGTCGGCCGCGTGGATGCATTGGTTCATCATTGCCCCGCCGTCCTGCTCCCAGGTACCGCGCCAGGGCGCAAGGTCATAATAGCTTTTATCCCGGCTCCAGCGCACCACCGCCGCGCCGTGGCTCAGCTCTCCCAACTTACCGCTCTCGGCCAGAGTCTTAGCAAGGGCTGCGGCACGGTTAAAGCGCTTTTGATGGCAAACGCCTACCCATACCCCTTGCCGCGCGGCCTCCTGCAGCAAACGATCCGCCTGACCCAGCGAAAGGGCCAGCGGTTTTTCCACCAGGACATGACAGCCGTTTCGGACGGCCTGCAGCGCCAGTTCTCCGTGGCTGCCGGAAGGGGTCGCGATCGCCGCCAGCTCTATCTTTTCCGATGCAAATAGCTTCTCCGGTGTCTCGTACACCGGCGCTTTCAGCGCATATTTTTCCGCCAGCGCCTTCGCCGCCCCTATATTGGTGTCGCACAGCCCCGATATTTCGATCTCATCTTCATTGGACAGCGCGGCTGCAATATGGCTGGAGGCGATCCTTCCACAGCCGATCAGCCCATAGCGTATTTTCCCCATGCCGTTCCCCCCAATCTTTCACAGCCGCTCGATCCCGCTCCTGCGGATCCCCTTTGTCAGGTTCCTGGTGTCAAAGACCAGCTTTGCGTGCCGCGCTATCATCTGGGGGTCATAGACGGAGTGGGCGGTGAGCACCACCGCCATATCGCAGCCTTCCAGGCTTTCCGGCCCCAAATCCACGCTAATATAACGCCTTTCGCCCAGAGAAAGCTCTGGATAAAATGGGTCGTGCACCGCCAATTGACATCCGCTTTTTTCCAGCAGTTCCAGCACCTTCAGGGCCGGGGATTCCCGCAGGTCGCCGACGTCCGCCTTAAACGTCAGGCCCAGCAGCAGAAGTTTTGCGCCGGAAAGGCTTTTTCCATGCCGGTTAAGCATCTCGGATATCCTCCCCGTCACGTATTCCGGCATCCCGGAATTGATCTCCCCCGCCAGCTCGATCAGCCTTGTGTGGTAGCCGTATTCCCGCGCTTTCCAGGTAAGATAATATGGGTCTACGGGGATGCAGTGCCCGCCCAGGCCAGGCCCCGGGTAAAAGGCCATAAATCCATAGGGCTTGGTCTTCGCCGCGTCGATGACCTCCCACACCGGGATCTCCATGCGGTGGCACAGCACCGCCATTTCGTTGGCCAGGGCAATGTTCAGGCTGCGAAAGGTGTTTTCCAATATTTTTTCCATCTCCGCCACCCTGGGGGAGGAGACCGTATGGATCTCTCCTTTCAGCACCTGTCCGTAAAGGGCCGCGGCCAGCCGGGTGCATTCCGGCGTCAACCCGCCCACCACCTTTGGGGTGTTGCCGGTGTGATACAGCCGGTTCCCCGGGTCGACCCGCTCCGGAGAAAAGGCCACAAACACGTCCTTTCCCGCTTCAAAGCCGGCCTTTTTCAGCGCGCCGTAAACAACTTCCTCCGTGGTGCCCGGATAGGTCGTGCTCTCCAGCACCACCAAGCGCCCGTGCCTAAGGCGTTTTGCCGTTTCCTCCGCCGAAGCCCGCACGTAAGAGAGATCCGGCTGCGCATAGCGGTCCAGGGGGGTCGGCACGCAGATGGCCACGCAGTCGCAGCCTTCAATGCCCTCCAGGCCGTGCTGCGCCCGCAGCCTGCCCGCTTCCACCAATTCCCGCAGCTCTTTTCCCGCCACATCGCCGATGTAGCTCTCTCCGGCGTTTACCAGTGTCACCTTTTTGGCCTGCAGGTCAAAACCGGTCACTTGATAACCGGCTTTGGCTTTTTCCACCGCCAGAGGCAGCCCCACATATCCAAGGCCCACCACGCCCAGCACGGCGGTTTTTTTTAGGATCTTTTGCATCAGGCCCTCGGCGTACATCGCCTCACACCTTTCCGGGGCGCACAACCCCCTTTGCGGATAGTTTATGCCCCAGATCCCGGAATATTCCCGCGCTGCGCAAAAGAGGGAACCAGCCTTTCCATGGCTTTCGCTGTCCCCAAGAGGTCGCCCGCCTGCACCGCCTGTCTCAAAACTTCCGTCTCCCGGCGCAGCCAATCCGGATCCGGCGCGGCGGCCCGGTTGACAAAGATCTTCTGGTTTTCTGTTTTCCTTACCGATTCTTCCCGCAGGCAGATCTCTTCAAACAGCTTTTCCCCGGGCCGGGGCCCGGTAAAGACGAGGGCGATATCCTCATCCGGCCGCAGCCCCGCAAGCCGGATCATATCCCGAGCCAGGTCGCAGATTTTCACCGGCTCTCCCATATCCAGCACAAAGATTTCGCCGCCAGCCGCCATAGCCCCGGCCTCCATCACCAGCTGCACCGCCTCTGGGATGGTCATAAAATACCGCCGCATCTCCGGATGGGTCACCGTCACAGGCCCGCCCTCTTCGATCTGCCGCGCAAAGGACTGCACCACGCTGCCCTCGCTGCCCAGCACGTTGCCAAAGCGCACCGCCGAAAACACGCAGCCGCGCTCCCGCGCCATCATCTGTACCCAAAGCTCCGCCGTTCGTTTGGCGGCGCCCATGATGTTCACCGGGTTCATCGCCTTATCGGTGGAGATCAGCACAAAGCGTTTCACGTCGCATCTCAGCGCCGCCTCGGCGCAGTTGATGGTGCCAAACACATTGTTTTTCACAGCCTCCAAGGGGTTTTGTTCCATCAGCGGCACGTGCTTGTGCGCCGCCGCATGGAACACCACCTCCGGGTTTTCCTGCCGCATGACCTGCTCCAGGCAGGCGGCGTCCCGCACCGATCCCACTTTCAGCCGGCACCGTTCCAGCAGCCCCGCCGCCTCCAGCTCCTCCCCCAAATGGAAAAGCCCATTTTCGCAGATGTCAAAAACCACCACCCGCCGCGCCCCATATCGCAGCGCCTGACGGCACAGTTCGCTGCCAATGGATCCGGCGCCACCGGTCACCAGGACGCACCGCCCCGCCGTCATGCTTTTCACCCGTTCCATATCAAGGCGCACCGGCTCCCGCCGCAGCAGATCCTCCAGGCGGATATCCTGGATACGCGCCTCCGCCAGCCGGTGATCCGATAGATCTTCCAGCGTGCCAAAACGCCGCGCCCGGCAGCCCATCCGGCGGCAGACCGCCAGCGCCTCCCCGGCTTTTTCCGGCGAAAGGCGTTCAATTGCGATGATAAGCTCCTGGGCGCCGCAGCGCAGCAATATTTTTTCCAGGCGGTCCAGGCCGCCCAATACCCGCAGCCCCGCCCGCTTTTTGCCTATGAGCTCCCGCCGGTCATCCACAAACCCCACCGGGATCAGCCCTTCTCCCGGATCCTCCAGCAAACGCCCCGCCAGGTAACATCCGGCCTCCCCCGCGCCATAGATCACCGCTCTCGTCCGGCTTCCGTCCTGCCTGTGACGCCTTCTCATCGTCCCGTCCAGGGCTTTGCGCAGGGCCAGCAGCAGGGTCAGCAGCGCCAGGGCAAAGATCAGGATGATCTCCACAGGGATCCCCAGCCCCAGCAGCCGGTCCAGCGCCAGGGCGCAGAAAGCCGTCGCTCCGCAGGCCCCGGCACAGCGGGCAAGGGGTTCCCGCTCCTTTTCCCGGTACAGCCCGCACAGCATGGCGACGCCCAAAAAGATCATTCCCATGCATGCCATATAGATCCACTGGTTCTGGCGGTATGCCTCCGGCAAAGGCCGGATAAATCCAAAGCGCAGCCGAAAGCTCACCGCCGCAGCCACCCACACCGCCGCCATATCCGCCGCGGCAAGCGCCCGGCCCGTCTTTGCCGTTTTCATCCCTTTTGCCTCCCTTTGTCCGCCGCAGGTTTTTCTGCCCGGCGGCGGCAATTCGGCCCTTTCGTTTCATCCATTCTGCCAAAAAGGGCCGCCGCAGAGCGGCAGCCCCCAACAGACTCATGTGTCCCGCCTTCCCGGCGAAGGATCTTTACTGTACTTCCACGGTCATCACTGCGGAATCCCCCAGCTTTGCCCGCTGCAAAGCCGCCGGGGCCAGCATCTGGAAATTCTCGGAGGAAACGGTGGCGCCTGCCACCAGCTCCATATCCTTTGCCAGATAGTTTTTGGCCTGATACTCCGCCAGAATCTCGGCATAAAATTTTTCCGGCCAGGTTTCAGACCCGCCTTCCGCCATTTTCTTTTTGTATTCCTCGTCAGCGGATTTGTAATTCCCATCGGCGTCGACGACGTCAAACACCACTTCGGCGATCTTGCCGTCCTGGATCGTGATCTCCACAAATTCCTTCCAGCCCTGATCTTCTTTGGCCATTTCCGCGCGATATTTCCCGTCCTCGTATTCCGGGGCCGTCTGCAGCCCGGTCACGCCGTTTTTGGCGTTGTTCATGGCCCTTCTCATCAGTTTTTTAAAGTTCTGCGAGGAAGTTGTCGCCCCCGCCACCATCTCCATCTCGTCGGTGGAACCGGCTTTGAGATAGTTTTCTTCCAGCCGGGCGCTGTAATCCTCCGGCCAAGTCTCGGAGCCCGCCGCGGTCATGCTGTTCTTATATTCCTCATCGGCGGAGCGCAGCTCTCCCGCCTCGTTCTTCGCGTCAAATTCCACGGCGCTTACCTCGCCGTCCCGCACCGCCACGATCAGGTATTCCTTCCAGCCGTTGTCGTACTCCGGCATCTCCACCTCATAGGTCCCGTCCACGTAGGCGCTAAGCGTTACCGCCCCAGGCTCCCCATCCTCGACCATCTCCATGATCCGGCCCATGATCCGGGCAAAATTCCCCGAAGAGGTCGTCGCTCCCGCCACCGTCTCCACCTCGCTGGCGTCATAGCTTTCCCGAAAGCTCTCCAGCAGCTGGGCATACGCCTGCTCCGGATAGACCCCCGGCAACCCGTTGGCCTCATTTCCCTGGGACATCGCCGTTTTATAAGCCTCGTCCTGCGATTTCAGGGCTCCGCTTTCGCTGATCCCATCGTACTCCACCTTGGTGATGACGCCGTTTTCCACCGTAATGCGGCCGTATTCCTTCCAGCCATATTCATATTCCGGCATCTGGGCCTCATATACGCCGTCGGCGTAGGCCGTCTCCGCCCCTTCGGAGGAGGAGCTGCCGTTGCCGGCACAGCCCGCAGCAGCGGCCAGCATCGCCGCCGCCAGCAGCAGGGAAATCATCTTTTTCAAAGGGAATGCCCCCGTTTCATTTCATTTGTTTTCCGCCGGATACCCGGCAGGAATTATTTTACAGGATACAGCCGCATTTGTAAAGCCGCCTACAGATAGTTTTCACCCTGACGGCCGCTTCATTCCCGGAAGTCTTTTCCACTTTAAAAAAGCCTTTTGCGGCGCAAAAATCGCCCCGCCCTGGGCGATCCTCCATGTTTCGATGCCGCAGGACGGGGCCGAAAGCTTTTTATTTTCCATGGCGATCGCCATCATCCCAAAAATCGGTGTGGGCATGAAAATCGCAAATATTTCTCTGCCTTTCTTAATAAGAATTCGCTTTTTTGGATAATAATTCGTGCATAACGACCATCAGTGCCAATACGCCAAGCAGGTATACCGGCAACAATGCAACCGATATTCTATTTGCCAATATGCCAAACAGAGGCGGCATCATGCATGTCCCTATATAAGCGCTCGCCATCTGTACTCCTATGATCGCCTGTGAATGTTCCGCTCCAAAATGTGCCGGCGTCGAATGAATCACGCAAGGATAGATCGGCGCACATCCAAGGCCAATGAAAATCAGTCCCGTCAAAGATAATACTTGCGTTCCCGGAATCAACATTGCCAATACGCCAACCAATATTAAAACCTGCCCAATGCGAACCATCTGCGTATCATTAAATTTCATTGTTGCAAATCCGCTAATCACACGTCCAACCGTAATTCCTATAAAGAACAAACTTGCAAATCCGGCGGCGATCTCCGGTGAGATTCCCTTATACAGTGTCAGGTAACTGCTCGCCCATAAACTTGTGGTCTGCTCCAGGGCACAATAGCAGAAAAAGCACAGCATCACTTCTTTGGCTCCCGGAATATGAAGGATCGATTTTAGCGTCAATATGTTTTTCCCATCTGAATCGACCTCCAACGCGCCCTCTGCTCTGATTTTTTTCTTTTGCCATAGTGGCAGGCTGAAAACAAGGATCATGACCAAAACCAGCTGAAGCAGCCCTATCCACTGATATCCTGCATTCCAACCCGCTCCATGCGTTAATGCAAATCCCATAGCATAGGGGCCCAGCGTGGCGCCTACTCCCCACATACAGTGAAGCCAGCTCATATGTCTGCTCTGATAATGCAATGCCACATAATTGTTCAAAGAAGCGTCTACGCTTCCGGCTCCCAACCCATAAGGGATCGCCCAGACGCAAAGCATTGCAAAAGAGTGGGAAATAGAAAAGCCAAACAGGGCAACCGCCGTCATTGCAACACTAATTGCGGTAATTTTTTCCGCACCCATTTTTCTCGTCAAACGGTCGCTTTGCAGGCTGGATATAATCGTGCCAAGCGCAATGATCATGGAGATGATCCCCGCATAAGAAATCGGTACGTCAAGCTCCTGATACATAGCCGGCCACGCGGCCCCCAGCAAAGAATCGGGCAGACCAAGACAAATAAACGCAATATAAATAATTGCCAAAAGCAAATTTGTCACATTGAAATCCTCCTCGTTTATTGATATGATTATATCATCATAGAAAGCTCATACAAATAAATATATCTTCATTTTATATGAGAATATCGTCATATGCTTTCAAGTTGTTTCACTAATGATATAAATATCAATTCAAAAGTTGAGGGAACCGCATGGCACTGTCTACCTGTAATGTTGAAACCAATGATTCTGGGAAAGAAACGACGCCTCACGGCATCGCCATGTTCCCGATCGCCTGTTATGATGATGATTTAACCTCAGCGACGGTACCTTGGCACTGGCATGATGAATTTGAAGTGATACTGGTTACGGAAGGAACTGCGCAGATCCACATCGAAAAGCGCACCATATCAGTAAAACAGGGCAATGCAATGTTCATCAGCTCTGCAATTCTGCACAGCGTTGAGAAAGCAACCGGTTCTCCCTGCAAATGTCATTCTCTTGTCTTCCATGCAAGGTTGATTGGCGGCAGCGTGGAAAGCGTTTTCTGGCAAAAACTCATATCGCCGTTTACCGCAAATTCCGCACTACGCTATTTGTGCCTTAGTCCCTCCATTCCCTGGCAAAACAACATCATTAAAAATATGGCTATCGTATGGCAGGCAATTGTGGAAGAATCCGATGATTTTGAAAACGAAGCGCGTTTTTATCTTTCAAAATCATTTCGCATCATCAATTCGCACCTGCAGCTGATAGAGACGGTTCAGCCTGATAGGCAAGAACAATTAATTGCGGATCGTATGAAAACGATGATCGGCTATATTGAGAAAAACTACCAAAATGATATTTCCTTAGAGGTAATCGCTCTCAGCGCATCTATCAGCAAAAGCGCCTGCCTGCGTTGCTTTCGGCAAATCATCAACTCAACCCCCATTCGCTACCTAATGCAATATCGAATTGAAAAGGCAGCCGAAGCGCTTCAAGCTACGAATGAGCCGATAAATATCATTGCAATGAACTGCGGCTTTTCCGATATTAGTTATTTTTCAAAGTGCTTTCGAGAACTAAAGCGCTGCACCCCCTTGGATTTTAGAAAAGCCTACAGACAAAACAAATGCGAGTCAGAATAATTCTGTCCTCGCATTTTCTTTTTCTCCCAATAAGCCCCAACCGGTTCATTTCAAAATTTATGTGGAAACAATTTTTTCTGCTCGGTTGCGGATGCCATTCCCCTTACCCCTCTGTCAAAATGCGGTCGGCCCCTTTGCCGCCCAATATCGATCCTCTCCGCCGCAATTCTATCCTTCTCTGGGGCGGCGCATTTTTATGATAGCGCAACATTTCTGCCGCTTTCGCCCCTCCCCCCGGTTCCGGCAGCTCAGGCGGTCAAGGCGGAGATAGGCCTTCCTACAACAGGCGCCAAAACGCAGAAAACGGCATGGCCCAAAAGGCCATGCCGTCCCTAAAAGCCATATTGCCAAAACCGCTTTTGCCGTTTTTGTTTATTTGATGAACGCTTTTCCGCCCATGTACATCTGCAAAGGCTTGGGGATCGCCACCGAGCCGTCCGCCTGCAGGTTGTTCTCCAAATAGGCGATCAGCATCCGGGGCGGGGCTACCACGGTGTTGTTCAGCGTATGGGGAATATAAGTCCCTTTTTCACCTCTCACGCGGATCCCAAGGCGGCGAGCCTGGGCGTCGCCCAGGTTGGAGCAGCTGCCCACCTCAAAATATTTTTTCTGGCGGGGGCTCCAGGCCTCCACGTCCAAACTCTTAACTTTCAGGTCGGCCAGGTCGCCGGAGCAGCATTCCAACGTCCGCACCGGGATATCCAGGGAACGGAAAAAGTCCACCGTGTTCTGGTAAAGCTTTACAAACCACTGGGCGCTGTCCTCCGGTTTGCAGACCACGATCATCTCCTGCTTTTCAAACTGGTGGATGCGGTAAACACCCCGTTCCTCAATGCCGTGGGCGCCCACTTCCTTGCGGAAGCAGGGGGAATAGCTGGTCAGGGTCTGGGGCAGCTCTCCCTCATCCAGGATCTGATCGATAAATTTACCGATCATGGAATGCTCGCTGGTGCCGATCAGGTACAGATCCTCACCCTCGATCTTATACATCATGTTTTCCATCTCGGCAAAGCTCATAACGCCGGTCACCACGTCGCTGCGGATCATGAAGGGCGGAACATAATAGGTAAAGCCCCTGTCGATCATAAAATCCCGGGCGTAGGAGAGGATGGCGGAGTGCAGCCGGGCGATATCGCCCTTCAGATAATAAAAGCCGTTTCCGCTGGTACGGCGGGCGCTGTCCAGGTCAACGCCGTTCAGGCGTTCCATAATATCAATGTGATAAGGCACCTCAAAATCCGGAACAGCGGGCTCGCCAAAGCGCTCTACTTCCACGTTTTCACTGTCGTCGCGGCCAACGGGCACCGAGGGATCGATGATGTTCGGGATCACCATCATGCGTTTTTTGATCTCGGCGGCCAATTCCTCCTCCAGCTTCTCCAAATCCTCCAGCTCTTTGGCCATGGCGGTCACCTCGGCCTTAGCCTTCTCCGCCTCGTCCTTCTGGCCCTTGGCCATAAAAGCGCCGATCTGTTTGCTGATGGTATTGCGCTGTCCCCGCAGGGTATCGCATCTGGTCTTGGCGTCGCGATAGCGGCGATCCATCTCCACTACCTCGTCCACCAACGGAAGCTTGCTGTCCTGGAACTTTTTGCGGATATTTTCCTTGACCATCTCCGGGTCATTCCGCACCACTTTGATATCCAGCATTTTTTATATCCTCCTTCTCTTTTTCAAACGTCTTTACCGGGAACGGGAAAAACTCCATAAAAAAACCTTCCGCTCCCACACTGCATGGGACGGAAGGAATCCGCGTTGCCACCCAAATTGCCGCCTGTACAGACGGCCTCTCATCGATGCGTTAAAGGGCATCCCCCTCCGGATCTCTCCGGCGGCTCCAAAAGCGGAAAGCCCCGCTCCCCCACCGGCTTACAGCGGCCGCCGGCTCTCTGCAGAGGGTTTTCGGGACATGACTTTCATCTTTGCCAAACAAGGAGTTTTCAGTTGCCTATTATTATAGCCCCCCTAACCGGGATATGCAAGGGGCTGGGAGAAATTTTTTCATCCGCCCGGGGCTCCGGCAGTCTCTTGGCCCACCGGCTCTTCGCCGTCCCTCAACACCTTGCGGATGATCACTTCGCTGCATGGGGCGTCCACGTCGAAAAGCAGCCGCTGCAGGGAAGCCCTATCGATCTTTTCTTCCTTTTCCATCCAGGAAAAGGCCACGGCGGAGACCCCCGCCGCAAGGTATAGGGCGTAAACTTCCAGCGCCGGGCGCTGCCCGTCCCGGATCCCTCTTTGCAAGGTGGAACCGACGATCCCATTGTAAATCGCGTCCTGCACCGTCCGCCGGAAGGATTCGCTCCCCCTTGCCATAGCCCCAAAGAGCAGCCGGTTCTCCTCAAAATAATCCAGCAGGGCGCCCAAATAGCGCTCCACCGAATCCCCACTGGCCTGGGATCCCAGGGGCAGCTCTGAAGAAAGCCTCCCGGCCACATCGGCAAGCACCCGGCTGCTGATGCCTTCCAGCAGGTCTTCCTTATCCCGATAATGCAGATAAAAGGTATTGCGGTTGCACTTTGCCCTCTCGGTGATCTGCCCAATGGTGATCTGTCCGGGATCCTTCTCATTCAAAAGGGCTAAAAAGCTGTTTTCAAGCTTTCTATGGGTATGCTGATACCGCCGGTCCTTCTCGTTCATGTCCATCCCCTCTGCATAGTTTCAAGCCGTTAATGGGCATTTTGCCTCCGATTGCCGATTGATAATTTTATTTTACCTATTTATAATGAGATTAGCAAGTTTTTAACAAAAAAGGAGGTTCTGTTTATGAAAGCAGGAATGTACTACGGGATCAAAGATGTGCGGCTGGAAGATCTGCCCAAGCCCGCTGCCGGAAAAAATGACGTCGTCATCAAGGTCGTCAGCGCCGGGATCTGCGGCACCGACGTCCACGCCTATCTCCATAACGGAGATCCGGTCGGCATCCACAGCGGCAACCAGTTCGGTCACGAATTTGTCGGCCAGGTAGTGGAATGCGGCGAAAACGTCAAAGATATTTCCGCCGGCATGCGGGTCACCATCAACCCCACTGCCCGTATCCCCCTGGGCCGCGGCCTCAATTCCACCGAGATCGCCGACATGAGCGGCGCCTTCTCCGAATATGTCCTGGTGGAGGAAGCCAAAATGGGCTGGAACGTATTCCAGCTTCCCGATTCTCTTCCCTTTGAGAAAGCCGTCCTCACCGAGCCCTTGAGCGTCTCCACCCATGGCGTCAACTGCGCCGGTCTTTCCGGCGGCGAAAAAGCCCTCGTCTACGGCGCCGGTACCATCGGCCTGTGTGCAATAGCCGCCCTGCAAAACAAGGGCGTCAGCCAGATCATCGTCAGCGACATCAACGATGGCCGCCTGGCCATGGCCAAGGAGCTGGGAGCCATCCCCTTCAACTCCAAAAACGGCAGCCTGCCCGATTTTGTCAAGGCCCAGTTCGGCACGGTCAAAGGCAACTCCGACGAGGACTGCATCGACGCCGGCGTGGTCATCGACTGCGCTGGGGTCGGCTCGGTCATCAGCGAGTTTATGGACAACGCCAAGACCCTTTCCAAACTGATCGTCATCGCCGTCCACGGCGCCAACGTGGAGCTCAGCCCCTATTGGCTGCTGGCTAAGGAGGTCTCCCTCATCGGCTCCCGCGGCTATACCCCGGCGGATATCCAGGACGCCATCGCCGCTCTGGCCCGCCCCGGCTGCCGTCTCCCCGCCATCATCACCGCCCGTTATCCCCACGGGGATTTCGTCAAGGCCATGGCCAAGGCTGCCGAACCCTCTTCCATTAAGGTCGCCGTCGACTACGAATGATCCTCCCAAATCAAAAAAAGGCTGCCGCTGGCAGCCTTTTTTATTTTCCGGCCCGCACCGTCTTTTCGCAGAATTTTCCGCCTTACAGCGCCTTAAACTGCACGTCGTACAGTTCCCGATAAATGCCGTCCTTCTTTTCCAGCAGCTGCGCGTGGGTGCCGCGTTCCTCCACGCCGTGATCGGTCAGCACGACGATCTCGTCGGCGTTTTTGATGGTGGAGAGCCGGTGGGCCACCACCAGGGTCGTCCGCCCGTGGCACAGCTCGTCCAGGGACTGCTGGATCTGCAGCTCGGTGACGTTGTCCAGGGCCGAAGTCGCCTCGTCCAGGATCAGGATCGGAGGGTTTTTGAGGAACAGCCGCGCAATGGCGATCCTCTGTTTTTGCCCGCCGGAAAGCTTCATGCCCCGCTCGCCCACATAGGTGTCATAGCCTTCCGGCAGGGTCATCACATAGTCGTGGATCCGCGCTTTTTTGGCGGCCTCCACGATCTGCTCATCGCTGGCCTCCAGGTTTCCGTAGGCAATATTCTCCCGGATCGTCCCCGTAAAGAGGAACACCTCCTGCTGCACGATGCCGATGTTTCTGCGCAGGGATTCATAGGTCACCCGGGTCACATCCTGGCCGTCGATGGAGACCACTCCTCCGGCGACGTCATAAAACCGGGGCAGCAGATGGCAAAGCGTCGTCTTTCCGCCGCCGGAAGGGCCCACCAGGGCCACCGTCCGCCCGGCCCCGATGTGCAGATCCACATGGGAGAGCACGGTCTTGCTCTCGTCATAAACAAAGGTGACATCCTTAAAGTCGATCTCGCCCTTTACCTGGCCCAGCACCGCCGCTCCCGGCGCCTCCTGCTCTGGCTCCGCCGCCATGATCTCCAGAAAACGCTTGAAGCCCGTCATACCGGACTGGTACATCTCCACAAAGGAGACCAGCTTTTTGATGGGGTTGAGGAAGATGCCGATAAAGAGCAGATAGGCGGTAAAATCCCCCACGTCGATCTTGCCGTAATACCAGAAAACGCCGCCCGCCACAATGGTAATGGCGTTGAGCAGATCCTGGATAAAGCCGGTAGAGCTAAAAAATTCCGCCATCACCTGATAGGCCCGGGCACGGGATTCCACAAACGCCATGTTTCCCCGCTGGAATTTCTCCGTCTCGTGCTCCCCGCTTCCAAAAGCCTTGGAAACGCGGATTCCCGCAATGCTGTTTTCCAGGTCGGCGTTCACTTCGCCGATCTTGACGCGGGAATCGGTAAAGGCCTGATCCAGCTTCACCCGTTTTCGCGCGGCGATCCAGACCAGCACCGGGATAAAGCAGAAGATGATCAGCGTCAGCCACACGTTGATGCTGCACAGGATCACAAAGGAGCCGATCAACAGCACCAGCGAGATAAACAGATCTTCCGGCCCATGATGCGCCAGCTCGGAAATATCCATCAGGTCTCCCACGATGCGGGACATAATGGTGCCGGTCTTGTTGCCGTCAAAGTACTGGAAGGGCAGTTTTTGCAGATGGGTAAACACGTCCCGGCGCATGTGGGCCTGCATCCGCACCCCCACCAGATGGCCATAATACTGCATAAAATAGCTCAGCAGCGCCTTGACGATATACAGGGCGATGAGGATCCCCGCCCACAGCAGCATGGTGCGCATCTGCCGGTTGGGAATATAATCGTTGATCATGCCGCGGGTAATCACCGGATAGAACAGGTCGCACACCGCCACGATAAACGCCGCCGCCATATCCAGGGCAAAAAGCAGCCGGTGCGGTTTGTAATAGGCAATCAGTTTTTTCCACATATCAGTAAAAGCCTCGTATGTTTGTTATTGGTTGGGCACCTCTCCCATGGCGATCATAGAATGTCCGCCCTGAATGGCGAGAGATGACTTCATGTAAAAGATCCTGCCGTCAATTTCAGAATAGTAAGCTGCCAGCACCCGGCCAAAATAATCCCGGATCTCCGCCATCAGCTGTCCTTTTTTCACGTCCTCACCAGCCCGCACAAAGGGGATAAAGCAGCCCGTCTCCCCGGCGTTCAGATAAAGGGCGTTGGTGACATAGGCCGGGCCATCGCCGTATTTTTCCGCCTGGCCCGGCAGGACGCCAAGGTACCGCAGCAGGTTTTTCACATCCGCTTTGTTGTCGTCCACTTCCTGGCGGCTCCAGATCCCGTTTCCGCCGCGCTCCAGCAAAATGCCGGGCACCCCGTGCACCGCCGCCGCGCTGCCGCAGGCCCCGTTGATGGAGCCGGATCGGATCGCCAGAGGGACGTCCACGTAGGCCGCCGCCGCAAGGGAAGCCCTCGCCACCTCCGGGTCGCAGGCGCCCGGCACAAAGGCCAGCTTTGTCAGCTCTTCGTCGGCGTTCCCGGCGTGCAGGTCGATATAGAAATCCGCCTGGCTGTGAAAATCCTCCGTCATACACCAGGCCACCCGTTCGCCGAGGGTCCCGTTGGGGTCTCCGGGGAATAGACGGTTCAGGTTTTTCCCATCCTCGGGGAAACAGGCCGAATTTTTGGCCTCAAAGCCCGTCACGTTTACCGGATGCACCAGGATCACCGCGCCCTGCATCCCGCGGGGCGTAAGCTCCCCGGCCAGCTCGATAGACGCCTGGATGCCGGGATATTCCCCGCCGTGGACGCCGCTGGTCACCAACACCCGTTTGCCGTCCCCGTCCCCGTTGATCACCGTCACCGGGATCCTCATATCGCTGCCGGGCACCGGGTAATAGCCCTGCACCCTTTCGCCGGGGGAGGCCGTCAGCGGCCCGACTGTTATTTTATCTTTCATTGCGCGCACTCTCCTTTTTCAAACGCCGGGGCCATACTTCCCGGCCCTGGCCGCAAAGCAGGGGGCTCCGCAGAGCCCCCGCTTTAGATTTTCTCAGCGCTTTTCAAAGCTTTGGGCCAGGCGGTACAGCAGCCGCACCCCGCAGCCCGTCCCGCCCTTGGGGCAGAGATCCGAGGCCTTGTCCGCCCAGGAGGGCCCGGCAATATCCAGGTGCATCCAAGGCGTCCCATCGGCAAAATCCCGGATAAACAGCCCGCCGGTGATCATCCCGGCGCCTTTTCCGCCCACATTTTTAATATGGGCCACTTCCGATTTGTTTTTCTTTGCCAATTCCTCGTCGCAGGGCATGCGCCAGATTTTTTCTCCCGCCTGTACAGCCGCGCGCTGGGCGCGCTCCCAAAGGCCCTCGTCATCCGCCATGGCCGCAATGATCTCAGAGCCCAAAGCCACAATGGCGGCGCCGGTCAGGGTGGCGATATCTACCACGCGGGCGGCGTATTCGCCGCGGATCGCATAAGAGACCGCGTCTGCCAGGGTCAAACGGCCCTCCGCGTCGGTATTGGCCACCTCGATAAATTTTCCGGAATAGGAGGAGATCACGTCGCCGGGGTGATAAGCGCACCCGGACAGCGCATTCTCACAGGCTGCCACAACGCCGGTGAGGTTTACCTTCAGGCCTCTTTGGGCCGCGGCGCTCATCGCCGCGATCACCGCCGCAGCTCCCGCCATGTCGGACTGCATGGTCGCCATGGAATCCGAAGGCTTTAAAGAATAGCCGCCGCTGTCGTAGGTAAGCCCTTTGCCCACCAGACCCAGGGTCTCCCCGCCGGGGTTCCCGCGGTAGCGCATCACGATCAAACGCGGCTCTTTGGCGCTTCCGCGTGCCACCGCCAAAAACGCTTCCATCCCCAAGGCCTCTATTTCCGGCTGCCGAAGAACTTCCACCTCAAAGCCGCCCCGCCGGCCACATTCCGACGCATATTCCGCCAGACGGGCCGGGGTCATGACATTGGAAGGTTCGTTGACCATATCCCGGGCCGCGCAGGCAGCCAGGGCAAGGGTCTCCGCTTCCCGGCAGGCGTCCTCGTTCCCGGCGCTTGTTTCCACATGATATACGCAGGCGGGTTCTTTCTCCCCGCTGCGGTATTTACAAAAAGAATAGTCCGCCAGCACCAGCGCTTCCACCGCGGCCCCAGCCTGCTCCGGCCCAAAGCCCTCCGCCGCTGCTGCCCATACCGACGACGCCTTCAGTTTTTTGGCCTTTTTTACCGCCGCGGCATATCCGGCCCGGATCTGTTCCGGCGAAGGCTGTTCCCCCAGCCCCACAAGGATATAATCCAGGTTCCCGCCTTCTTCCAGCGGCAAAGAAATCGTCTCTCCCGCTTTTCCGGAAAACAGCTGCCGCCGTCCAGCCAAACGCAGGGCCAACTCGGCCCGCCCCGGCCCAAACGCCTTGCCGCCCACCACCGGGCAGATCACAACGTCGCAGCCGGAATGCTCCGCCCCGGCCTTTTCCCATATCAGATTCATCCTGTCCTCCATTCCGCACCGGCAGTTTTTATTCCGCCGGGCTGTGTTTTGCTGGTAAAGTGCCGCCTGCGCAGAAACACCGGCAGCCCGCGCCGCCAACGGCGCGGTAGATCGATATCAAATGGAACAACCGCCCTGCGGTTGGGATCGGCACGATCAAGCGGATAAAACCGCTTATTGTCGTCTTTCGCGGATACCGCCGCCCTTTTTCTTTCCTGTCAACGGTACAGCCATAGGGCGGCCATTAGGTATAATAACTGCGCTGCGGTTATTATACCATAGTTTTCCTCTTCAATCCATACCATCCCCTCGCAGTCGCCCCGTCGCGCCCTGCTGCAATGCGCCTTCAGCGGTATTTCAAAGAAAAATTGTCTTTTTTTAAAATTTCCTATTGCATTTTAAATTTTGCCATGCTATAATAACATACGTCGCCGGAAAGGTTGTAAAAAACAGCCAGGGGTGGCCGGGTACCATGGGGGTGTAGCTCACTTGGGAGAGCGCTTGAATGGCATTCAAGAGGTAAGGGGTTCGATCCCCCTCATCTCCACCAGAGCCTTGTTCTTCGGAACAAGGCTTTTTTTCTGTCTATTTTTCCTTTTTGGCGGGGGATCTGTCCCGGCCAGCTTCCCGCCGGTTGATTTATCGGCGGGATTTTGCTATTCTAACATTATCTTCCCCGCCCAAATCCGCCTTGCGTACAGGTGCCCCGGCGGGATCCGGAAAGGCAGGTGGTTTCGTGTATCTGGATCGGATCAAGGTCGAGCGCTTCGGCCCCATCGGGCAGCTCTGCCTAAAGTTTCGTCCCCAGGGTCTCAACATCGTTTTGGGACAAAACGCCGCTGGAAAAACGCAGCTGCTGGCGGCGGTGCACGCCCTGTTTTACGGCGATCACACCATCTGCTACCGCTCAGAGTCCGACAAAAACGGCAGCGTCTCCCTGCGCCTGATCCTTCCCCAGGGCGCCCTTCTGCTGGAAAACCGCTACACCGGCCGCTCTTCGGCCCTGTGCGCCGAAAACTTCAGCGCCATGGCCGCCGCCTCCCAGATCGACCTGGGAAAGCTCTTTTTCTATTTTCCGGATATCTATGGCGGCCAGGGCCGGAGTTATTCGAAAGAAACCATCCGGCAGTGCAGCCGCTTTTTGTGGGATCTCGGCCTGAAAGGCCACCACATTCTGGGAACCTGTCTGGCCAAAAAAGAGGTCAACGTTGTCATGACCGCCGCGGAGGAGCGGTATTTAGAGCTGGTCTGCCTGCTTTCCCAGTTTCCCCCCGGCTCGGTCTTTTTTTGCGATTCCCCCTTTTCCTCCCTCGATCCCCTTACGATCCGCATGCTGTTGGCCGTCTTTCAAAGCCTGCCGGGCCGCCAGTTTATTTTGACCGAGCATCCCGCCAGACGGGGGGACCTTGCCGTTTCCGACGCTTCGTTTTTCAACCTGCCGGATCTCGTCTGCCAGGACAGCCCAGTGGCCTACAACTATCGCCCCATCTCCCTGGAGCCGCCCGGCCAAGATCCCGACGGATCGTCTAGGGACGCCGTCACCCCCGCTCTCTTCTGCCTGGACCGGTTTTTCCCCTATGAGGAATGTGAGGGATCGAGCTCAAGGAGGTGCGCGGGATGAACCCCTGCGCCTCTATCGTCGCCAATGCGGAGATCTATATCAACGCCTATCTCAACAGCAGCCTTACCGCCACCGGGCGGATCTTCTGGGGCGTCGACGACAACCGGGTGGTCAAAGGCGTCTTACTGCCGCCGCAGGATAGGGATACCGTACAAAAGCGGGTGGCCGAATCCCTCTCCGCCGCCGAGCCCTATATCAGCCCCGATCTTTATTTTATCCGTTTCCATCAGGTCTTTACAGAAGGTGGCAGCGCCGTGGAAGACACCTTTATTGTGGAGATCGGGGTTGTCCCATACCGCTCAAGCCGCCTTTTCGCCACCTCAAAGGGTGAAGTCTACATCAAGACAGCCGGGGGGAAAGAAAAGCTCAGCCCCTTGCAGATCCAGGAGCAGATCCTTCTGCGCGCCCAAGGCTCCGCCCGGCGGTAAACGGCCTTCCCTCCCATGCCAGAACCCCGCCAAAAAGGCACAGGTGCAAACCAGCGCCTGTGCCTTTCCTATTTCCGTCAAAAACGGCTTATTTCAAGTATTTTTCAATGCGGCTAAAGCTTTTCGCCATGCTGGGGTTGGGGTCGTGCTGGTCGCAGCCGCAGATCTCAAAGGACATGGTGCCCTTGTAATCCATATCCACCAGATACTGTATATCGGTGTCCAGATCCAGCTCGCCGTCGCCCCAGGCCATGTGGCCGGTGGGCTTGCCGTCTACAATGTGGACATGGATCAGATCCTCGCCGAACGCTTCGATGTAATCCTTGGTGGTCTTGCCCTCCAAATGGAGCGGCACCGTATCTACAATGGCCTTTACCGCAGGGGACTGCAGCTCGTCGATCATCCTCTTAAGCTGGTCCAGCCGCCAGATCAGGTTGGTCTCTACGCGCTGCAGGTTCTCCAGCGCCAGGGTAACGCCCATTTTTTCCGCATATTCGGCGATGTTGCGCAAAGACTCGCGGGAGCGTTTCCACGCCTCTTCCACGGGCTGGTTCTCATAGCCGTGGCCACAGGTCATCAGCATCTTCGGGGCGCCCAGCTCCGCAGTGGCGTAAACGCAGCGGCGGAAATGCTCCACCGAAAGCTCCCTCACCGTGGGGTCGGGGTCGGCGATATTAAAGGGGTAAATGATCTGCTCCGGGGTATAGCACAGCAGGTTCAGCTCCCTTTCCCGGATCAGTTTTTTAATATCCTTCAAAGGGGGATACGATGCGTCCAGAATGAACTGATGGGGATATCCGCCCCAAAATTCAATGCTCTGCACTCCCATCTCCACCATAGAATCCAAAAAATACTCTACGGGGAACAGCTGGTAGCAAATATTCATGCCTGCCACGCGGGATTTGTCGATCTTCAGCATACAATACATTCCTTTCTTTGTTGGATGATACAGGCCGTGCCCTCTTTTTTAAACTATACCACATAAGACATCTTATTACAACAGTGGACTTTTCACGGTATTTTTCTCAATTTCTTGTAAAAAGCTCCAGTTTTTTTTAAGATTTTACAGATCCCTGACACAAATTAACCATCTGTTTCGTTATAATAAATAACAGAGGAAAAAAGAAAACCGGGTGTCTTTCAGGGTAGACAGGCATCCGCTCTGACCGGCGCCAAACAAAGAATAAAGAGGTTATCAAAATGACGACAATCAATATGCTTTCCCACGCGGACAGCGTCCAGGGGCATGGAGTGCTCACCGCTCACGACGAGCAGGTCGAACTTGTCCGCACCGAGCTGTCCGACGAATTCTCCGTTGTGGAAAATTCCTGGAGATCCTGCGATATCACTCATTTTCATACCATCAATCCCGATTTGCTCCTGCGCCTGCCCGGCGCGCGGATGAAAGGGAAAACCGTGGGCTATGTCCATTTCCTGCCGGAGACGATGGATAAGAGCATCCGGCTGCCCGCCTTGGCCCGCGCCGTTTTTTACCGCTACATCATCTGGTTTTACAAACGCATGGATTATCTGGTGGCGGTCAACCCCTATTTTATCGAACGTCTCGCCGCTTACGGCGTCGACCCGGAACGGGTGACCTATATCCCCAATTTTGCCTCCGAAAAAGAATTTTTCCGTTTGCCCGATGAAAAACGCCGCAGCCTGCGGCAAAGCTACGGCCTGGATCCCGACCGTTTTACTGTAGTCTGCGCCGGGCAGCTGCAAAAGCGCAAGGGCGTGTTCGATTTTGTCAGCATTGCCCAGCGTATGCCGGATGTCCAGTTTGTCTGGGCCGGCGGCTATACCTTTGGCAAACTCTCCGACGGCTGCGAAGAGATCCAGGCCCTGGTGCGCTCCGCCCCATCCAACGTCTGCTTCCCCGGCCTGGTGCCTCACGACAAAATGAACGAATTTTACAATCTGGCGGACGTCATGTTCCTCCCCTCCTACGACGAATTGTTCCCCATGACGATTTTGGAGGCGATGAACTGCCGGGTGCCCATCCTCCTGCGGGATCTTCTCCTGTACGAGGGCATCCTCACCGGCTATTATCAAAAGGGGCACAGCAACGGCGAGCTTATGGCGCAGCTGCAGCGCCTGAAAAAGGATCCGCAATGGTACGAAACGGCCGCCGCCATGTCCTGGAAAGGCCATGAGTTTTATTGCCGCGCCCATGTGGCCCAGCTGTGGCGAAGCTTTTACGCCCAGGTGGCGGAGGATACCGCCCCCTTTCCAGCCCGGCCCGCCCAAGGATCCTCCCGCTCTCAAGCCGTCAAAGGAGCCGCCTATGGAAAGCAAAATTAACGTCTCTCGCAACGTCGTCAACCTTTTAAGCCTGCTCGGCCTCATCGCCACCGTAGTCCTGTGCGTCTGGGGTATTTCCAGCGGAGTTTTTACCTCGCAGGAAAAACTGGAGAGCTTTGTCCAGGCCGCCGGTCCCTGGGGCCCGGCGCTGTTCATGCTGTTGCAAACCGTCCAGGTCATCGTGCCCATTATCCCCGGAGGCATTACCAATGCCGCGGGTGTCATCCTTTTCGGCCCGCTCATGGGCTTCGTCTACAATTATATCAGCATCTGCACCGGTTCCATTCTCGTTTTCTGCATCTCCCGCCGCTATGGGATGCCGGTGATCCGTGCCCTGTTCCGCCAAAAGACCATCGACAAATACATCGGCTGGCTGGATCGCGGGAAAGCCTATGAGCGTTTTTTCGCCGCCGCCATCTTTTTCCCCATGGCCCCGGACGATTTTCTTTGTTACCTCACGGGCCTTACCAAGATGGATTTCAAAAAATATGTGCTCATCATCCTGCTGTGCAAACCCTTTTCCATCTTTCTCTACAGCATGGGGCTGGCCGCCATCTCCCGTTTTCTGCTGAATATCTGATCCGCAGGCCCATCGAAAAAAGAGACCTTCAAAGCCCGTCTTTGAGGGGGAATTTGCTGGCAAACGCATTACACGCCCGGCAAACCGGGTTCATAAAAAGGCGAGTGGAAAGCAGTACGCTTTCCACTCGCCTTTTTTGTGTCCTGAGAGAGATCTTTCCCGGCTTTCCAAGCGCCGGTTTTGTTTTCGCACAGCCGCCCGATGACCCTACCGGAGGAGGAAAGCCGCTCTTCCTCGACCCGGTTTTCCCGTAGGGCGATAACCGCCCCCCGTGAGATCCAGGCCCGCCATTTTGCAGGGGAAAACGCGGTTAAAGCCCTTTCCGCTCCCCTCGGCTGTCCAGGCGCGAAGAGATCTCCTGAAACTCCTGCATGATCCCCTGATACTGCCCGATCACACGGCGGCGCCCCTCCTCCGTAGAATTCATAATGGCGTCGTAATTTTCCGACACATAGGCGCAGATCTGAGGGTCAAGCTGGGCCGCGCTCATCTGAGCCAAAATCGTCAACGTTTTCTCTTTGGGGAAGGGTTCCTTATAGCTGCGCCGGCTGCTCAGGGCGCTTACAATATCGGCCACCGCCACGATCCGCTGGGGCATGGTAAGCTCTTCCCCGGTAAGGCCCCGGGGATAACCGGATCCGTCCAGCTTTTCATGATGCCGCACGGCGATCTCGCAGATATCCTCCGGCACAATGCCCTGGATCAGCGCCCGCGTCTCCTCCACATGGGTCCGCATGACCGCCATCTGCTCCCCCGACAGCTTTCCCGGATGTTCCAGGATCGACGCCGGGATGGCAATTTTCCCCACATCGTGCAGCAGCGCCCCCAAATAGATCTTTTCCAGTTCCCCCTCGTCCAGGCCAAAGCGGCGGGCGATGTTGAGGGCCAGGGACACCGTGTTGACCGTATGGGTCACCGTGTGCTCGCTGCGAAAATCGATGGAATATACGATCATCTTCAGGTATTCCAGGGCCTCGGCGGCCTCTGGCATGAAACCGCCGCAGCGCCGGAGATTGGCCTCCCGGTAGCCGCCGTTCTCCAAAAATGGCAAGATCTTTTGCCTGTAGCAGCGCCGCAGCGCCTTGACATAACCTTCGTTAAAAGCCCCGCGAGAATTGGAGAGCAGGCTCTCGATCTGAGGGCCGTCCTGTTCCAGATGCGCCGCGATGTCCACCCGGTCGGCAAGGTGGATCAGGCCCGCGTAGCCGCGGCAGTCCTCCTCCAGTTCTTCCAGACCAGCCCACGGGGTATGGTGGTAGAAGATGGCCCTCGCATATTTCTCCAGCGGAGTCATATACTTCAAAAACAGATATCCGTAGATCGAATGGTTCCACACATCATGGGTCTCAAACTCCACCATGCGGTCGATCTCGTCTGTTTTATAAGCGCCGATGTCATGAAAAATGCTCAAAAGGAATAAGGCTTTTTGATCGAGGGGAAAATCCCCCTCCTCGCACAGAGCGCAGGCGATGAAAGCACCCGCTCGCCGTGGTCGATCAGCCGCTCATCGATGCGGCGCAAGGTAGCGCTGACGGCATAGATCGCGGCCATGGCATCAATTTTTCCCAGATGCAGACGCTCCGGCATAACGGCGGCTCCTTCCTGTTTTGCGCCCAGACGGGCGCAAAAGGGGGGCGGCAGCCCCCAATAATTTTATCCTGCTTTTCAGTATAATACGATATATGGACAAATTCAACACCATCTTTTTCCCGCCGCAACCACAGCATGGCCCTCTGTACCCCGCCGCGCCTGCAGGCGGCAAACGATAACGGCCGGTCCGCGGATTTCCCGCGCACCGGCCGTTGCCTTTGTATTTTCATCCCGCCGACGGGCCATTGCCGCTTATTCCGCCATGGCCGCCTTGATCATGATAGCGCATTCCAGACGCTTTTTCTCCAGATCGCAGGAAATTTTGTAGGGCTTATGAATGCTGCCGCAATAGGTGGCGGAGTTGGCGTTGCAGCCGCCGGAACAGTAGAACCGAGCCCAGCATTTCTGGCAGTCCGGCTTGGTGTAAACATTGGCCGCGGCAAAATCGGACTTCATGGCGAAATCGAAGGTGCCGTCGTTGAGGCTGCCCATTTTCCACTGCTCCTGCCCCACAAACTGATGGCAGGGGTAAATATCCCCGTCCGGGGTGATGGCCACATACTCGTTGCCGCAGCCGCAGCCCCGCAGGCGCTTAATGGCGCAGGGCCCCTGATCCAGATCCAACATAAAATGGAAAAAGTTAAAGCCTTTCCCCTCTTTTTTGCGCTGGATCATGGTCTTTGCCAGACGTTCATATTCCGCATAGATGGCGGGCAGATCGCTCTCCTCCAGGGTATAGGGCAAGCCGGGATCGCTCACCACCGGCTCCACCGAGATCTGGTCGAAGCCCAGGCTATTCAGATGCAGCACGTCCTGCGCAAAATCCAGGTTGTACTTGGTATAGGTGCCGCGGACATAATACTGCCCGTCGCCGCGCCGCTCCACCAGCTTCTGGAACTTCGGCACGATGGAATCGTAGCAGCCGCTGCCATCCACCCGGGAACGCACCCGATCGTTGACTTCCCGCCGCCCGTCGATGGAAAGCACCACGTTGGACATTTCCTTGTTGATAAAATCAATTTTCTCATCGTCCAGCAACATCCCGTTGGTGGTGACAGTAAAGCGGAAGTTTTTGTTGTGGATCTTTTCCTGCTCCCGGGCGTAGCGCACGGTCTCCTCCACCATTTTCCAGTTCATCAGCGGCTCGCCGCCAAAGAAGTCCACTTCCAGGTTCCGCCGCCCCGCGGAGCTTTTGATCAGAAAATCAATGGCTTTTTTCCCGGTCTCCACCGGCATCAACGACCGTCCGCCTCCAAAATCTCCCGTAGAGGCAAAGCAGTATTGGCAGCGCAGGTTGCAGTCGTGGGCCACATGCAGGCACAGGGCCTTCACGGGCGAGGCCACCATTTTCCCGGCATACTGGCCGTAATCGTCCTCGGTAAACAGCTGCCCTTCCCGATAAAGGGTGGCCAGCTCTTCATAAGCCTCGCAGATCTCCTCCCGGGGATATTCCCCGTCCAGGCTTTCCACCGCTTTTCCCATCCCATCGGCGGAAAAAGGCGGGCAGACCACATCCAGCATATCGTAGATCAGCTTGTCCACCACATGCACCGCCCCGGAATTGACGTCCAGGACAATATAAAAGCCGTTCATTTCGTATTTATGTATCAATTTGGCACAACCTTTCCCAACATTGCCGGGACGCGCCGCCCCGGGTAACGCAAAAAATAAAGGGACAGATGCTCTGTCCCTTTATCCCGTTTCAGAACTGAACGCTTACTTCTCGCACTTCTGGTTCGCAACAGTGCAGGAAGTTTTGCAGGCGGACTGGCAGGAAGCCTGGCACTCGCCGCAGCCGCCCTTGGCAGCAGAGGATTTCAGGTTGCCTTTATTCAAAGTTTTCAGATGCTTCATTTCAATTCACTCCTCAATCTTTTGCTGATTCCGGCCTCTGGGCAGCGCCCGCGGCCAACAGGGACAGTATACCACAAAATCCGCAAAAATCAAATAGAACTCGCTTATTTTCGTCTTCCCCGGGTGCGGACGCCTAAAGCGCCGCCCAAGGCCCCCGGCAAAAGGGAGCACAACAGCCGCGGCAGCGTCCCGCCGGAAAGCTCTCCGCCAAAAATAAGCAGGCTGGAAAGCATCAGCAGCACAAAAAGCAGCAGCCCGGAAAAAAAACCGGCAAACAAACCCCGTTCCCCCGAAAGCTTAGCGGAGACAAAACCCCCGGCCAGCGCGCCCAGGGCTATCGCCGCCAGGGCCATCGGTTCCACCGCCATCTGAGAGATATCCCGCAGAGAAAGCAATAGGGAAAACAGCGTCAGCGCCAGCGCCGCGCAAAAGCCCCCCGCCGCCGTGCCGGTCAACACCGGTTTGACGAATTTAACGGCGCCACTGCCGTCTTTTCTGGATTGCCCCGTCCGCACATCTACCCCTCCCAGCTTCCTCATCCTGGGCAACGCCCCTATCATAAGGATATTCAGCCGAAACGGAAATTATGCCGGGATCCCAAGCCTTGCGGCATTTACGCCTCGTCATGCACCGTGTTGCAGGTTTCCACCGCGCCGCGCAAAATGCGGATCTTGCTGCGCTCATTGCCGGTCTCCAGGATCAGGGTATCCTCGCGGATGCTGACCACGATGCCGATAATGCCGCCGCGGGTGACCACTTCGTCGCCGATCTGCAGGGTGCTTCTCATTTTAGAAATTTCCTTGTCGCGCTTTTTCTGGGGCCGGATCAGCATGAAATAGAAGATCACAAAAACAACCACCAGGGAAAGCAAAGGGGTAAACGTCATCAGACCGTTCATGGCTGTGGGTTCAGCCGCAACGTCAAGAAACTGTACCATTGATGAATTCCTCCAACTCCGATTGATCGATACCCGCCGGTGGGCGGGTTCGTACAATTTTGATTATACAACAAAAAGCGCCGCCCCGCAAGGCAATTCCTCTGCTCTAATTTGTACAATCTGTAAATTTCTGTGGAAGCTTCCCCCATCCGGTGTTATAATGAAACGAACAGCTCCCGCCAGAAGGCGCGGATATTTTTTTGACGCCATAGCGTCAAAGGGAAACGAGGGATCGTTATGTGGGCAGTGTATGCCGCGGGCTCCGCAGTTTTTGCGGCTCTTACTTCTATTTTGGCAAAGATCGGCGTGGAAATCGTCAATTCCAATCTCGCCACCGCCATCCGCACGGTGGTCGTTTTGCTTCTGGCCTGGGGGATGGTCTTTCTCACCGGCGCCCAGCACGGCATACGGGATATTTCCTCCCGCAGCCTTTTGTTTCTCGTCCTCTCCGGGGCTGCCACCGGCCTTTCCTGGCTGTGCTACTACAAAGCCATCCAGATCGGGCAGGTCTCCCGGGTGGTGCCCATCGATAAAATGAGCGTCATCATCACCATTGTCGCCGCGTTCCTGCTCTTCAAAGAGACCGTCAGCTGGAAATCCATCGTCGGCTGCGTGCTGCTGGCGGCCGGGACGCTATTTATGGCGCTGTAACCATCGGAGCCAGCCGTTTGGGGCCAAACCCCATGGGCAATAGCTGCGCCAGGGTCGTCTCGCAAAAGCCGTCCCCAGATGCCATCAACACTGTCATGGAGCCGTCGTCGAATTCGTACAGCATCTGGCGGCACACCCCGCAAGGGGTGGTGACGCCCCCGTCCCGCCGGCCCATTGGCCCGCCCGCCACCGCAATGGCGGAAAATTCCCGTTCCCCCTCTGAAACAGCCTTAAACAAGGCCGTGCGCTCCGCGCAGCAGGTAGGCCCAAAGGCGCAGGATTCCACGTTGCACCCGGTGTAGACTCTGCCGCTTTTCCCCAGCAGCGCCGCCCCCACCGCAAAACCGGAATAGGGCGCATAGGCCGCCTCTCTGGCCTCCCAGGCCGTTTGGACCAGCCGTTCCTTCTCCATCTCCACACTCCCTTTTGAATACAAAAGCGCGGCGTGAAATGCAAATTCCGCCGCGCTTTTTCTTTTACCGGCGGATCTGGGGCCAGAAGCTCTCCCCCGCGATCTCGCCTTTTACTCCCAGCATATCCAGCACGGTTGCCCCGATGTCGGAGAAGCTCCCCCGCGTTCCCAGGTTGCAGCCCGGCTGCACCCCGGCGCCAAACGCCAGCATCGGCGTATATTCCCGGGAATGGTCGGTGCTGGGGGTGGCCGGGTCGCAGCCGTGATCTGCCGTGATGATCAGGACATCGTCCCCTCGCAGCCGCGGCAGCAGCTCGCCCAGCTGACGGTCGAAACGGGTGGCGGCCCCGGCGTACCCTTCCACGTTGTTGCGGTGGCCGTACACCATGTCAAAATCCACCAGGTTGACAAAAGCCAGGCCGTGAAAATCCTTTTCCGCCAGCTCCAGGGTCTTTGCCATCCCGTCGTCGTTGTTCGCCGTCTTATAGGTCTCTCCGATCCCCCGGCCCGCAAAAATATCGTAGATCTTGCCCACGCCGATGGTATCAAGGCCTGCGGCGCGCAGGGCGTCCAGCATGGTGGGCGCGGGCGGCGTCAGGGAATAGTCGTGGCGGTTTGCCGTGCGCACAAAATCCGGCCAGCTGCCCCGGAACGGCCGGGCGATCACCCGGCCCACCCCGTGCTTCCCCTGCAGCAGCTCCCGGGCGATCTCACAATAGCGGTAAAGCTCCGGCACCGGCACGATCTCCTCGTGGGCGGCGATCTGGAAGACGCTGTCCGCCGAAGTGTAGACGATCAGGGCCCCGGTCTCCATGTGCTCCCGGCCGTAGTCCAGCAGCAGCTGGGTGCCGGAATAGGGCTTGTTGCACAGCACCGCACGGCCGGTCCGGCGGGAAAATTCCTCGATCACCTCGGCGGGGAACCCCTCCGGATAGGTGGGCAGGGGCTTTTCCGAAAGGATCCCCGCGATCTCCCAGTGGCCGATGGTGGTATCCTTGCCCTTGGAGCGCTCCGCCATGCGGGCGTAAGCGCCCCCGGGACGGGAGCGATCCTGTCCCGGGGCCGTCCCGTCGATGTGGAACAAGCCCAGGCTCCGCAAGTTGGGCGTATCAAAGGCGGAAGACGCAGAAATAGAGCCCAGGGTGTTGCTGCCCGCGTCCCCGTAATCCGCCGCGTCCGGCATTTCACCGATGCCAAAGCTGTCCAGGACGATCAAAAAAACTCGTTTTATCATCATGCCGTCCCCTTTTTTCTCATTCCGCGATCTCCAAGGCGATCTCCATCATCTGGGTAAAGGTAAGCTGGCGTTCCTCCGCTGTACAAGCCCCGATCTCCGCGCCATCGGAAATGGTGCAGATGCACAGGGCCTTTTTGCCTGCCCGGGCCGCCGTAAGATACAGCCCTGCGGATTCCATCTCTACCGCCAGCACGCCCATTTTTTTCCAGGAGTCCCCATCCCGATTGTCGCTGTAAAACGTATCGGAGGAAAGCAGGTTACCCACTTTAAAGCGCACACCGGCAGCTCTGGCCGCCGCCACCGCCTTTTCCAGCAGGCCATAATCCGCAATAGGGGCAAAAACGCCCGGAAGCCCAAACTGATCCGCAAAGCGGGAGTTGGTGCAGGCCCCCTGGCCAATGACGATATCCCTCAGGCGCAGGTCGGGATGCATAGCGCCGGCGGAGCCGATGCGGATGATGCTCTCCACCCCATAAAAATGATACAGCTCGTAAGCGTAGATCCCAATGGAGGGGATCCCCATCCCGCTGGCCATTACCGAAACGCGTTTTCCCTTATAAAAGCCGGTATAGCCGTGGATCCCGCGCACATTGTTGACCATTACCGCGTCCTCCAAAAAGGTCTCGGCGATGTATTTTGCCCGCAGAGGATCGCCAGGCATTAAAACTGTCTTGGCAAAATCTCCATTTTTTGCGCTGTTGTGAGGGGTCGGCGTCATTTCGCTCATGTTCTGTATCCTCCCGTTTTCTATTTTTCCCGGAATATCCCGGGCTTTTTTGTATGATCCCGTGGCCATGCCCGTAGGGCGGCCATAAAAATCAAGTATCATAACCAGTTTTGGTTGTTATGATCCCGTGGGCGCGAAGCGTAAATGGGATCATCGGCCATGCCCGCAGGGCGGCCATAAAAATCAGTTATCATAACCAGTTTTGGTTATGATACCATGGGCGCGAAGCGCAAATGGTATCATCGGCCATGCCCGTAGGGCGGCCATTGAAATCAAGTATAATAACCATATTGTGGTTATTATACCACCAATGGAGCCTCGGGTAAACCAAAAGCGCCTTTAAAGCCGGGAAAAGTTCCCCGGACGCAAAAACGGCGCAAAAGCCATTTGGGCTTTTGCGCCGTATCCAGTCAAAAGGGTCAGGCCGCCGCGCTGGAGGAGGAGCCGGAAGATCCGCTCTCCTCTTCGGAGGAGGAATCCTCGGAAGAAGTGCCGTCCTTCAGGACAGAATCCTCCGCCGCGTTGTATTTGCGCACCGTAATGGAGGTGATGATCACATCCTCCGCAGGCAAGCCGGCCTCGTTGGTGGGGGTAGCCGCAATGGCGTCTACCACGTCCATACCATCCACCACAAAGCCAAAGACAGTGTGTTTCCAGTCAAGCCAGGGCGCGCCGCCCAGATCTTTGTATTTGTCGATGACCGCCGTGGGGAAGGGGACGTCCTCCATCTGGGCCAGCAGATCTTCGCTCACCGTGGGGGCCTGGACGATAAAGAACTGGCTGCCGTTGGTGTTCGTGCCAGAATTCGCCATGGAAAGGGCGCCGCGGAAATTCCACAGATCGGTGGAAAACTCGTCCTCAAACGCCACCGCGTTGCCGCTGTCATCTTTAAAGATGCTCTCGCCGCCGCTGCCGGTACCCTCGGGGTCTCCGCCCTGGATCATAAAATCATTGATCACACGGTGGAATTTCAGGCCGTTATAGTAGCCTTCCTTGGAATGGGTCAGAAAATTCTCCACAGCCTTGGGGGCCTGCTCCGGGAAAAAGCGCAGTTTGATGGTACCCATGCTGGTCTCCATCACCGCAATGTCGTCCTCCTCGGTCAGCTCGGAGAACTGAACCAGGTTTACCTCCATGTTGCGCTGTTCTTCTTTCTGAGCTTCGATCTCCGCGGCCATGCTGGAGCTCTCGTCCTCTGTCATGCTGCTTGCGGAGGAATTGCCCGTATTGGAACAGCCGGCCAACAGCACCATGGAAAGCGCCAGGATCAGGCTGATCCCTTTCATAAACTTGTTCATTTTCTTGTCACCTCATAATGATTATCATTGCGGCAAAGCCGCCCATAGCATTTCACCTTAACGCGCACCGCTTTTTAGACCAGGGCGGGCACACTTATTTGCCCCGCCGCACCGGCGCCGCCATCCTTTTCTGGCAAAATTGCATTTCTCATTATATAGGATGCTGCCATTTATCTCAAGGCTTTGCCGGTGAAATTTTTATGAATTATGCCGCAAATCAAAAAAATCGTGCATTGATCCGGCTTTGAAAGCAGAAAAAACAAACAAAACTGTCCGGCGGCCCCATGCCCGCCCCGTTCCGATAAAGGACTTCTCAGCTTTCCCCTTCCAAAATGCGGCGAATGGCTTCCTCCACCGCGGCCACCTCTTCCTCAAAGGCGGCGGCGGAGATCCGCAGAGCCCCGTGGCCCAAAATGATCAGCTGCTCCAGCTGATCCGACGTGGCCACCCGCACCCGGTGATGTTTTCCCAGCTTTGCCGTCGCTTTTTCGATATACATGTCGGCGGTCTCCGCCTCCCTGGTGTATACCACGTGGATGTTGTGGATCTTTTCCACCGATCCCACGCCGCCCCGCAGTTTGTAGGCGTCAAAAACCAGGATCAGCTCGCACTGGCGAAAGGCCTGGTAATTGCAGAGGATATCCGTCAGACGGGAGCGGGCGGCGTCGATATCCCGTCCTGCCAGCTCCCGCAGGCGCTGCCAGGCAAAGATCATATTATAGCCGTCTACCAGCAAATATTCCGGCCCCTGGGGAAGCTGCGGCACCGCCGAAACGCCCCGTCCCGCCCCCGCGGGCAGAGACGCCGGAGGGCGTTTCGGCGTGTGCAGGGCGGCGGCAGGTTCCCGCCGGATGGGGCCGTAGGTGCGCTCAAAAATACGCATCAGCTCCGCGTCCCGGGCCAGGGCGGAGCGGTAGGCCGCCGCTGCTGCCCTTTCCGCCGCAGGGGCGGGTTCCTGCTCCTCCCGGCTTTTCAGCACGCTCTCCAAATGCATGTGCTCCGGGACGTCGCACCATTTGACCAGAACCCCTGCCCCATGGGAGCAAAAGATCGAATCCGCCGGGTTTTCCAGATCCTCCTCGCTGTTGTAGCCCAGGGCGGCGATCACTTCTTCGGCGTTGTGGCAAGGCTCATAACCGCTCAGGGTGCAGCTCAGCCGCCCCAGCCCTCGGGTATAGCCCGCCGTCTGTGCCGCGTAATCCCGCAGCTCGGATACCGGCGCCGAGCCGGAGATCAGCGCCCGCCCCTCTTCGGACTGGGGCGGGTCAAACCGCGCCCCCATGCGCTGCAGATCGGCCATGGCGCGGCCCACATTCTCCTGCGGCACCTCCAGGCGGAAGGAATACCACGGCTCTAAAAGGACGCTTTTGGCGCTTTTAAGGCCCTGGCGCACCGCCCGGTAGGTCGCCTGGCGAAAATCCCCGCCCTCGGTGTGCTTCACGTGGGCGCGCCCGGCGGCAAGGGTGATCTTCATATCGGTGATGGGCGAGCCGGTGAGCACGCCCAGATGGGTCTTTTCTTCCAGATGGGTAAGGATCAGCCGCTGCCAGTTTTTATCCAGGTCATCCTCGCGGCAGCGGGAGGAAAAGACCAGGCCGCTGCCGGGCTCCCCGGGCTCCATCAGCAAATGCACCTCCGCATAGTGGCGCAGGGGCTCAAAATGCCCAACGCCCTCCACCGGCCCCGCGATGGTCTCTTTATAGAGGATCGTCCCCTGTCCAAATTCCGTTTGCATGCCAAAGCGCTCCAAGATCAGCTTTTGCAGCACCTCCAGCTGGACGCCGCCCATCAGCTGCATATGGATCTCCCGGGAGGTTTCGTTCCACACCACGTGGAGCTGAGGGTCTTCATCTTCCAGGCGGCGAAGGTTTTTCAGCGCTTCATGGGGGTCTGTCCCATCCGCCAGCAGCACACGATAGGTGAGCACCGGCTGCAGCACCGGCGCCGCGGCATGTCCGCCGCTGCCCAACCGGTCTCCCGGCCGCAGGCCGGTCAGGCCGGTCACCGCGCACACCTCCCCGGGCAGAGCCTCCTCCACCACGGTAAATTTCGCGCCGGAATAGACGCGGATCTGGTTGACCTTTTCGGTTTTCGGCTCCTCCGGCGTACCGCCGGTCACCAAATTTGCCCTCACCCGCAAGGCCCCGCCCGTGATCTTCATGTGGGTCAGACGTCCGCCCTGTCCGTCCTCCGAGATCTTAAACACGCGGGCGGAAAATTCCTCCGGGTATTCCGGCATCCGGGTATAGCGGGAGAGCAGGGAGAGCAGAAGATCCACCCCTTCCAATTTCAGGGCGGAGCCAAAGCAGCAGGGGAATACCTGCCGCGCCGCCACCGCGCGGGCGATCGTCCCGTCATCTACCGTCTTTCGGCCGATGTATTCCTCCATGAGCTCTTCGCCGCAAAAGGCCAGCTGCTCGTCAAGGGCCTCCCGGGGCTGTTCAAAATCGACGCAGTTTTCTCCAAAGCGGCGGCGCAGCTGCTCCATGACCTGTTCCCGCCCTGCCCCGGGCAGATCCATTTTGTTGACAAACAAAAACGCCGGCACGCCGTAGCGTCCCAACAGCCGCCACAGGGTCTCCGTATGGCTCTGTACGCCGTCGGTACCGCTGATGAGCAGCACCGCGTAATCCAGCGCCTGCATCACCCGCTCGGTCTCGGCGGAAAAATCCACATGGCCGGGGGTATCCAGCAGCGCGATCTTCGCCTGCGGCAGCAACAGCTGCGCCTGCTTTGCAAAGATCGTGATCCCTCGGTCCCGCTCCAGCTCATGGGTATCCAAAAAAGAATCCCGGTGATCCACCCGGCCCAGCCGCCGCAGCTGCCCGCTGCGGTACAGCATCGCCTCGGAGAGGGTCGTCTTGCCGGAATCCACATGGGCCAAGATGCCCAGTGCCAGTCGTTTCATGCCATCGTTCCTATCCTGATTACTTTTGATCTCCTTCTATTGTACTACCCGGGCCCCGTCTTGCCAACCGCCTTTGTCCCGGCGGGCAAAAAAATCCCGGCCCCCCGCCGCGCGGAGGGCCGGACGCGGCCCGCAGGCCCGCTTATTTTTCCATCAGCTTTGCAAGGCCCTGAGCAAAAGGCGGCCGAATGATCCCCTTTTCGGTGATGATGGCCGTGATAAACTGGGCGTCGGTAACGTCGAAGGCCGGGTTGTATGCCTTGACCCCCGCAGGCGCCATGGGCTTTTCAAACCACATTTCGGTAATCTCTTCCGGTTTTCTCAGCTCGATGTGGATATCTTCCCCCGTTTTACAGGCCATATCGATGGTAGAAGTGGGGGCGCAGACATAAAAGGGAACGCCGTAATGCTTTGCCACGATGGAAAGGGTGGAGGTGCCGATCTTGTTGGCGGCGTCCCCGTTGGCGGCCACCCGGTCGCAGCCCACCAGCACGGCGTCCACCCAGCCGTTTTTCATCACGTTGGAGCACATCCCGTCGCAGCAGACCGTGACGTCCACCCCCGCTTCATGCAATTCCCAGGCTGTCAGACGGCTGCCCTTCAAAAGGGGGCGGGTCTCGTCGGCAAACACCTTGAAGTTATAGCCGCGCTCCTGCCCCAGATGCATGGGGGCCAGGGCGGTGCCGTAACGGGCGGTGGCAATGGCCCCGGCGTTGCAATGGGTCATCAGGCCCATGCCGGGCCGCAGCAGGGTCAGGGCGTTTTCGCCAATGGCCTTGCAAACTTCCTCGTCCTCCCGGCAGATGGCGTCCGCCTCTTCGCGCAGAGCGGCCTTGATCTCCCCTACCGGAAGGCCCGCCGCCGCTTCCGCTTCCATGCGGCGCTGCATGCGTTCCAGGGCCCAAAAAAGGTTCACCGCCGTGGGACGAGAGGAGGCAAGGTAATCCTTCGCCTTTTGAAACTGGGCGGCAAACCCCGCCCGGTCCTGCGCCTGGATGGCTTTGGCCGCCAGATAGATGCCGTAGGCGGCGGCGATGCCGATGGCAGGCGCGCCCCGCACCTTCAGGCGGTAAATCGCGTCCCAGATCTCTTCCTGGGTGGTGAGGGTCAGGTAGCTGACCTCGCCGGGCAGCCGGGTCTGATCCAAAATGGCCATGGCGCTGTGTTCATCTTCCAAACGCACAGCGCAGATACGGTTTTCGCTCATCTCTTTCCCCTCCGTCAAAGCAGCGCCAGCGCCAGGTCGATCAGGCGCTCGTACAGAGCTTTTCGGCCCTCTTCGTCAAGGCCGTTTTCATTTTCCGCGCCGGAAACGATCCCCAGCGCCGACAGGGCTTTTACCCCAAAACGGGCGGCGGAGGTGTAGACGACGCTGGTCTCCATATCCAGCGCCAAAGCGCCCCTATGCCCCAGCTTTTTGGCGGTTTCCAGGTCAAAACGGCTCTCTGCCGATACCACCGGCCCCGCCTGGACAGGCCATCCCTGTTTTTTACAAAGTTCATAGGCGCTGTCCAGCAGCCCGTAGTCCGCCGCCGCCGGAAAAACGCGCCCGCCAAAGCGCAGGCGGTTCATCCGCGAGGTGGTGTGGGCGGAGAGGGCCAGGACAATATCGCCGGGCCTTACCTCCGGGCGCAGGGACTGGGCCATTTCGATCTTGATAAAACGTTCTGGGGCGTAATCCTCCCCCAGCTCCTGGGTGTAGATGCCCGCGGAGACAGGGCCGATGCCCACGCCCTGCACCGATACTCTTTTGCCGCGGTACAGCCCGGTGTAGCCCAGCATATTGCGCACCTTGTTGTGGCACACCGGGTTCTCCAGACGGGTCTCGGCGATGTATTTTGCGTCCAGCGGGTCCTGCGTCAGGATAACGGCCGGGGCGATATCGCCCGCCCGGGCTTCCAAAGACATGCTCATGCTTTGCACCCTCCTTTTTTATCCTGCGCTTTTGCCACTTCCAGGGCAATGCGCATCATATCGCAGAAGCTTTTCTGCCGCTCTTCAAAGGAGGCGTCCTCCTCGCGGTAAAGGGCGTGATCGCTGCAGGTGACGATGGCCAGCGCCCGCACATCCTCGTAGCGGGAGGCCGTGGCGTACAGGTACGCCCCCTCCATCTCCACGCCGAGGATCCCGTGATTCTGCCACAGATATCCGTTGCGCTGGGCCATTTCGGCCTCCGGATGCAGGCAGTCCCCGGTGGTGACAACGCCCGCCCGGTAGGGGATCCCGCAGGCCGTGGCGGCGTCGGACGCGCACTTGAGCAGGCTGTGATCCGCCGTGGGGACAAAATCGTAAAGGCCAAAATCATCGTAGGTGGCGTTGCCCTCCAGGGTCGTCGCCTCCACCAGGATCACGTCCCGCACATGGACCTGCGGGTTCCAGGAGCCGCAGGTGCCCACCCGGATCAGGTTTTTGGCGCCGTAGCGCTCGATGAGCTCCACCGCGCTGGCCGTCATGGAGGAAGTGCCCATACCGGTGCCCAGTACCGACACCGCCGCGCCTTCATAAAGGCCCGTGTAGCAAAGCATCCCCCGCGCTTCGTTCACCAGCCGGGGATCCTTCAAAAAGTTCTCCGCAATAAACTGGGCGCGCAGGGGGTCGCCGGGCAGGATCACCGTAGGGGCGATGCTGCCGGGGGCGGCAGAGAGCAGCTGTTCCAATACCGTTTTCGTCATGCCGTTTTCTCCTCTTCCTTTTTAGCGCCCTTCCCCGCCTTGGCAGAGGGGGCTTTTTTTCTTCCCAGATAAATGGAATAATACACCAGGCCGATGATGGTGATCACATAAGGCAGCATGGATACCAGCTCGCTGGGCAGGTTCAGGCTGCTGATGGTGTTGGCCACAGCGTCGGCGACGCCAAAGAGCAGGCTGGCCATCAGCGTCCCCAAAGGCATGTTTCCCCCCAGGGCAGAGGCCGCCATCCCGATAAAGCCGCGCCCTGCGGTGATGTTGTTCTGGAACCAGGACATATAGGCCATGGACATATAGGCCCCGCCAAAAGCGGCGAACATCCCGCTGAGGCACATGGCCAGATATTTGATTTTTTTGGAATTGATGCCCACCGATTCCGCCGCCGCGGGGTTCTCTCCCACCATGCGGATACGCAAGCCCAACTTGGTTTTAAAGAGGAAATAAAACATCAGCACCGTAAAGGCCATGGCGATGTAGGTGAGCACATTGTGCCCGGAAAGCACCTCGCCCACGTAGGGGATATCCCGAAGCAGGGGGATGCTGACGGTGGGCAGCACCTTGCTGGGCACGCCGGTAGAAGTCCCCTTTTGCCCGGTGGCCACATACATCAGGAACATGGTGCCGCCGGTCATCATCAGGTTGAAGGCCACGCCGTTGAGCACCATGTCGGCATGGAGGGTAAAAGCGGTATAGGCAATGATAAAGCCCATGCCGATCCCAATGAGCACCGCCCCCAAAAGGCCGATCCAGGCGCTGCCCGTCCAGGCGCTGATCAGCACGCCGGCCAGGGCGCTGGTAAGCATGATGCTCTCTACCGCCAGGTTCATGACCCCCGCCTGGCTGGCGATCAGCCCCGCCAGGCCCGCAAAAAGGATGGGGGTAGTCATGCGGATCACTGTGGCGAGGAAGGTGGTGGAAAAGATCAGTTGTCCAACGTTCATGCCTTTGCGCCCCCTTCCAGCTGCACGCCCTCGGTAGCTTCCTTAAAGGTACGGCGTTTCTTCCAGCCGGCCAAAAAGCTCTCCGCCACCAAAAGGATGATGACAACGCCCTGGATGATGGAGACCACCTCGTTTTGGACGTCGGTCATACGAGTCATGATATCGGCGCCCACACGCATATAGGCAAGGAAAAAAGCGCCCAGGGGCACCCAGGCCGGGTTATTGCGGGCCAGGGTGGCCACAATGATGCCGTCCCAGCCGTAGCCCGGCAGGCCCGTCCATTTGTAGCAGTCAAACATGCCCAGCATCTCGGTGGCGCCGCCCAAACCGCAGACAAAGCCCGCCACCGCCTGGGCCGCAAAAATGCTCAGGGCGTAGGGGATCCCGGAATAAAAGGAAAATTTGGGGTTCTCCCCCACCATGCGTATTTTATAGCCAAGGCGGGAGCGGAAAAGGAACAAATACAGCGCCACCACACAGATCAGGGCCACCGCGGCCCCGGCGTGGATGCGGGTACCGGGGATGATCACCGGCAGATCCGCCTCCGCGTGAAAGGCGGTGGACTGAAGATATCCGGAATCCGGATCCCGCACGAAGGTGCGGATGAGGAAGGTGCCCAGATAATAGAGCACATAGTTGAGCATCAGGGAGGAAACGATCTCGTTGGCGTTCCATTTCACCCGCAGAAGGGTGGGGATCAAAAGCGCCAGCATCCCCGCCAGGCCGCCGATGAGCAGGATCACCACCGGGGAGATGACGGAAGGCAAAGGCAGCAGCACCCCGCACAGGGCGGCCACCGCGCCGCCGATGAACAGCGAACCCTCTGAAGCCAGGTTGAACACGCCGGTGCGGGCGATGATGGAAACGGAAAGGCCCGTAAACACCAGGGGCAGCATGGCCTCGATGACATTGGCAAAGCGTTTGGGGTTGCGCAGGGGCCCCGCGATAAAATACCCAAAGGCCGCCCAGGGCTCGTCGCTGGTCAGCAGAATGATGATCAGCGCCAGCAGCAGGGCGATGCCGATGGCGATCAGGGTGCGGATCAGGTTAAAATCCAGCTTAAACTTTTTCATGGAGCGCCTCCTTCAGTTCTTGCTCGCTTTGCCGCTTCAGCCCCAGCATATAAAGGCCCAGCTCCTGCTCTGTCAGGGCAGAAACATCCGCAAAATAGCCGGAGATATGGCCCTTGTACATAACAAGGAGCGAATCAGACATCTCCAGCACCTCGTTGAGGTCAGAAGAGATCAGCAGCACCGCGCAGCCTTTTTCCCGGCTGTCCCGGATCAGGCGCTCATGGATAAACTCCACCGCGCCCACATCGATGCCCCGGGTGGGCTGGTTGGCAAGCAGCACCTGCGGCTCCACTGACATCTCCCGCGCCACCACCACCTTCTGGATATTGCCGCCGGAAAGCATCCCGGCGGGCACCGAAGGGGTCTTGCAGACGATCTGGTATTCCTCCACCAGTTTTTGGGCCAGGGCAGACGTCTTTTTGCCGTCAAAAAAGGCCTTGCCGCCCAATTCCGGGCTGGCGCAGCGGTTGGCAATGAGATTCTCGGTGATGGAGACGTTTTTGGCGACGCCATAGGTCATCCGGTCCTCATGGATATGGGAAAAACCGAGAGCGCGCACCTCGCCGGGCGTTTTCCCGGTAATTTCCCGGCCATCCAGATAAACGGCGCCCCCCTCCGGGCGCAGCATGCCGGAAACCGCCTCGGCCAGCTCCCGCTGCCCGCTGCCTTCCACCCCCGCGACGCCCAGGATCTCGCCCTGGCGCAGGTCGAAGGAAACGCCGTCCAGCATCACAGCCCCATGCTCGTTTCGGTAGCGCAGATCCCGGGCGGAAAGCACCGTTTTCCCGGGCTTTGCCGCCGGCTTTTCGATCTTTTGCACCACATCGCGCCCCACCATCAGCACCGAGATATCGTTGGCGGAAAGCTCGCTGATCTCGTAAGTACCGCGGGTCTTCCCCGCCCGGATGATGGTCATGCGGTCGCAGATGGTCTTGACCTCGTTGATCTTATGGGAGATAAAAATAATGGTATATCCGTTTTGCTTGAGCAGCAGCAGCTGATGGAACAGCTCCTCCGTCTCCTGAGGGGTCAGCACGGCGGTGGGCTCGTCCAAAATGATCAGCTCCGAGTTGCGGTAAAGGATCTTAAGGATCTCCACCTTCTGCTTTTTGCCCACGGAGAGATCTCGCACCCGGCTTTTGGGGTCGATGTCAAAGGCGTATTTCCGGGCCAGCTCCTCCACGGCGTCGTAAGCGCTTTTCTGCCGGAAAAGGATCCCGCGGCCCGGCTCCTGCCCCACCACGATATTTTCCGCCACCGTCAGCGATTCCGCCAGGTTGAAGTGCTGGTACACCATACCGATGCCAAGCTCTACAGCCTTTTTGGGGCTTTCGATCGTCTGCGTCCTGCCTTTAAAGCAGATCTCGCCCCTGTCCGGCTGCTCGTTGCCAAAAAGGATCTTCATCAAAGTGGATTTCCCGGCGCCGTTTTCGCCCATAATGGCGTGGATCTCGCCTTTCTTCACGCTGAAATTCACGTTTTCGTTGGCCAAAACGCCGTTCCCGTAAACCTTCGTGATCCCGCTCATGCGCAGGATCTCTTCGCCTATCGGGAAATCGTCGGGGTCCCGGTGGATCATTTCCTGCTTCACCGAACCGCTTCCTTTCTCCTTTTTTTATCCGTATCCCTCCGCCGCACGGCCTCGGGGCCCCGGCGGAAACAAAAATATTGTCCCACAAAAAGCAACAAAAAGCAACAGGGACCGCCCCTGATTTGTGGCAAGAAAAGGGGATGATTTCTTTTTAAAACCGCAAAAGGGCATCCCCGTCCAGGAAGACGGAAATGCCCCGGACGAAACACGCCCTGATCTTTTGTGGAATTTAGGGTCTGGCAGCGTCGATAGCGGCCTTGATGGCGTCGGTATCCATGCCGTAGGCGGTGTCAACAACGATCTCGCCGTTGAGTACCTTCTGCTCCAGCTCGGCTACCTTGTCGCGCATCTCCTGAGAGACGTTGGCTTTGTAGTAGTCGTTGTCGGAAAGGCAGATCGCGCCTTCTTTGATACCGAAGGTGGCGCCGGAGCCAAAGGCCTGGGTGCCGTCGATCATGCCCTGCACCACGGTCACGATGGTGGCGTCGATGCGTTTGAGCTGGCTGGTCAGGATCAGGTTTGCCTTTACTTCATCGTCGGCAAACAGGAGGGATTGGTCAGAGTCGGTGCCGATGGCGTATTTCAGCTGCTCTTTGGCAGCGTCCAAAACGCCCAGTCCGGCGTTGCCCGCGCCGTTATAAACCAGGTCGCAGCCCGCGTTTTACAGGGTGGTGGCCATCTCTTTGCCCTTGGCGGAATCGTCAAAGGAGCCAACATAAGAGGTGGAGACCTTCACTTCGGGGTCGATCTCATGTGCGCCCTGAATAAAGCCGATGACAAAATCGTTGATGAGGGTCATATCCATGCCGCCCACAAAACCGATCATCTTCTCGGGGTTGGCGTGCTCCATATCGGAGGTGGTGACCATAGCGGCCAGCGCGCCGGAAAGGAACGCGCCCTCGTTGCCTTTGTAGTCAACGGAATAGACGTTGGCGTTTTTACCGTCGGTGTAATCCATCTGAGTATCGCAGATCAGGTATTTCTGGTCGGGATACTGGGCAGCCACTTCAGCCAGAGGCTCGGCATACTGGAAGCCGATGGTGACGATCAGATCCCAATCGCCGCCGGAGACATCCTCCAGGGTGGGGGCGATCTTCGTGGTATCGCTGCCGATCTCAACGACCTTGGTCGCGCAGCCAAAATCCGCTTCCAGCTCTTTCAGGCCGTTGGCGGCGGATTCCGCGAAGGACTTGTCGTTGGCGTTGCCGCACACCAGCAGAACGCTGGGAGCCGCGGCGACAGGTTCGCTGCTTTCCTCGGAAGAGGGGGTTCCCTCCGCGGGGACGCTTTCACTTGCAGAAGAATCGGGAGTCTGAGCCCCTGCGCAACCGGCCAGCACAAGGCACAGGGCCAGCATCGCGGCAAGGACACCGCACAGAATTTTCTTTGACATGCGAGTTACCTCCATTAAATAGCTTACTTTCTTTTTGGGGTCTCTTCTATCTTCCAGCGCACCAGGGCGCACAGGAAACAAAACAGGTCACAGCCGCCGTGCGGCCGCCGCCTCGCCAATGGTCCTGGGCGTACCCACCGCCATGGCGTAAGAACAGATCTTCGCGGCGTCTTCCACATAGACAGCCCGCACATAGGCGTCCTCCATGGAAGCGCCCCAGGCAGCCACGCCGTGGTTCTGCATCAGGCAGGTGTGGCGGTTTTTCAGGGTTGCGGCGGTCATAAGGGCCACCTCTTCGCTTCCAGCCGGGGCAAAGGGGCTTACGGGAATGGCGCCGTCGGTAAACACCGACATCTCAATGAGGATCTCCGGGATCTCCTTCCCCACCACCGAAAATGCAGTGGCGTAGCAGGAATGGGTGTGCAGCACGGCGGCTGCCTCCGGGCATTCGCGGTAGATCGCCGCGTGGAGCCTCCATTCGGAGGACGGGGGCATTTCCCCCTCCATCACCTTTCCGTCAAGGCCGGTAACAGCAAGATCCCCGGGGGTCATTTTGCGGTAATCCACCCCGCTGGGGGTGATGACCATACGGCCGGAGGCCCGGTCAAACGCGCTGGCGTTTCCGCTGGTACCGGACATCAGCCCATCCTCGTAGGCACGGCTGTAATACCGAAGCACCTGCTGCCGAAGCTCGTTCAAGCTCATTGCTGCTCCTCCTTCCCGCGTCATTGTGATCCCGCGCCGGGACATTTCTGCGTTTTTCTGCGTTTTTCTTCGTGGACATGCTATATTTTACGTTTTTCTGTAAAGTGTGTCAATAAAAAGTAAATAAATCTTTCGATTGTGCACATTTTTTCACCGTTCTTCACTGTTTTTTTCCCGGAACAAAGAAAAAGTTGTGGAATTTGTTCCGCTGGACATCCCTTATCATTTGCATTATAATCAGGATATCACAATTGCATGGCCGCCTTGCGGGCACCGCAGCTCCTGTCTTTTTTTGCCCGGGCAGACGGATACAGGGTCTGTGCTTTTGGCGCCGCCTTGCCTGCAAAACGGCCTTGGGCCGCGAAAAAAGGAGATACGATCATGATTGCAAAAGAACGCAGGGAAGCCATCATCCGAGCCCTGCGGGAACAGCGCACCGCCGAAGTGAAGGCCCTCAGCGTGGCCTTCGGCGTCACCGAAGAGACCATCCGCCGGGATCTGGAAAAGATCGAAGCGATGGATCTTGGCATCCGCCGGGTCTACGGCGGCGCTTATCTGGAAAAGGGCTTTGATAAGGAAGTGCCCATCCAGCTGCGGGAAAATATCATTGTGCCGGAAAAAATGCGCATCGCCTCCCACTGCCTGGAACTGATCCATCGGGGGGACAGCGTCATGCTGGACGCCAGCACCACCGCGCAGTATATCGCCGAAAGCATCCGCAATTCCGGGCTGGAGGTAACGGTCATCACCAACTCCCTGAGCATTGCCGGTACCCTGGCGGACTGCGAGCGGGTACGTCTGGTGTGCGTAGGGGGTACCCTTCGCAGCTCCACCCATTCCTTTGTGGGGTATCTTGCCACCCGCAGCCTGGAGCAATTCCACGCCGACAAAGCTTTTGTCAGCTGCTCCGCCCTCCACCTGGATTTCGGCATGACCGACTACAGCGAAGAGGAGGCGGAGATCCGCCGCCTGATGCTGCGCAACGCCGACCTTCGCTATCTGGTGGCGGATCACACCAAATTTGGGAAATGCGGCGTCAACCACATCGGCAATTTCGACCTGCTCCACGGCGTCATCGTCGACCAGCCCCTGCCGCCGGAGTGGACGCGCTTCCTAAAAAGCCTGGAGATCCCGCTGATCGGCTGCTGATCTCAGCGCCGGCCCGCTTTTTTGATCTTAGAACAATAATAAAAGGAGTGTCTGTCATGAGAACCAAAAAGACCCGTGACCGCAGCCGCCTTATCGCCGCCGCCATGCAGCAGATCCCCTGCGACCTGACCGTGGAAAACGTCAGGCTCGTCAACGTGTTCACCGGCGAGGTATATCCCGCCAGCGTTGACGTTCTGGACGGCTATGTCGTTCGCGTCCGCGAGGAAGGCGAGGCCACCGAAAAGCCCTCCGCCCGCGTATACAACGGCCACGGCGCTTACCTGATCCCCGGTTTCATCGATGCCCATATGCACGTGGAAAGCACCATGATGATCCCGGAAAACCTGGGCCGCGCCATCCTTCCCTGGGGTACCACCACCGTCTGCACCGATCCTCATGAAATTGGCAATGTCACCGGTGTCGACGGCGTCAAATTCATGCTGGCAAACGCGAAAAGGTCCGCCCTGCGCCAATATGTCCTGGCCCCCTCCTGCGTCCCCGCCGTCCCCGACGTAGAGGGCGCCGGCGCCTCCTTCGGCGCCAAAGAGGTCGGCGAGATCCTCGATCTGCCCGACGTGGTCGGCATTGCCGAGATCATGGATTTTGTCGGCGTCTACCGCGATAACGAGCGCATGCACACCATCGTCGCCGAAGGCGACCGCCGCGGCATGTTCCTGCAAGGCCACGCGCCTATGGTACACGGGAAAGAGCTGGCGGCCTACCGTCTGGGCGGCCCGATCAGCGACCATGAGTGCAACACCGCCGCCGAAGTAAGCGAAAAGCTGCGCAACGGCGTCCACATCAACCTGCGCGCCAGCTCCATCATCGATAACCTCACTGTCCTGCTGGACGGCTGCAAGGATCACAAATGGAGGGATAATGTCTCCATCTGCACCGACGACGTCCACGCCAAGGATCTTTTGGAGACCGGCCACATCAACGCCGTTTTCGCCAAGGCGGTCAAATGGGGGGCGGATCCCATCGAAGCGGTCAAATGGGGCACCATCAACGCCGCTCGGGAGTATGGTTTTGACGATCTGGGCGCCATCGCCCCCGGCTACATTGCCGACATGCAGCTGGTGGACGAGCTGGACGGCCGCTGCCCCAACGCCGTATTTTGGGAAGGCGTCCTGGCCGCGGAAAACGGCGTCTATTTGGCGAAGGATCCCGAGAGCGGCGAAGCCCTCACCTTCCCCAACACCGTCAACATGCCCCAGATCACCTGTGAAGAAGATTTTCTGCTGAAAGCCCCCGCGGGCTGCGGCGATACCGTAAAGACCCTGGTCATCTATCTGGAAAACGACGGCGGACGCCGCCGCAGCATGTGGGTGGAGCTTCCGGTCAAGGACGGTTACGTCTCTTTGGAAGGCCACGACGACCTGCAGTACTGCTGCATCGCCAACCGCCACGGCTCCGGCGATAAGACCGTCGCCATCATCAAAGATTTTGGCCTTAAAGAAGGCGCCATCGCCTCCACCATCTCCCACGACAGCCACAATTTCACCGTCATGTACAAAAAGCCCTCCGACGCCCTGGCGGCCGCCAAGGAACTGGCCCGCGTAGGCGGCGGCATGTGTGCGGTCAAAGACGGCAAGGTGCTGGATACCCTCAAGCTGCCGGTGGCAGGGCTCATGTCCCCGCTGCCCTGCAAAGAGCTCAGCGCCGAGATCCAGCGCGTGCAGGAAGCTATGGCGGGACTGCTCACCAAAAAGAACTCCCTGCTTATGGTGGCGGTATTCGCCCTGCCGGTCGTCCCCGGCGTCGTTGTCACCGACAAAGGCATGGTAGACGGCTTCACCCAGAAGATCATCCCCCAGTTTGAGGTGTGACCCTTCGCCTGTTCCAAAGGCCTGCGGTTTTCCGCAGGCCTTTTTTTGCCCTTATACCGTCCTTTTCTTGTGCAAAATGCCCTGTTTCCACCAAAAAATCCTCTAAATTTGTCTTTGTTCAGCGCTTTACAAAAACGCTTTCGCATACTACAATGCTAACACATTAGCGTGATTGAATATACAAATTTCGGAGGAACAACCATGAAAAAGATCCTTGCCCTTATTTTAGCCGCCTGTATGGCCTTTTCCCTTGCCGCCTGCGGCTCTGCGCCCGTCGAGGCGGACAGCGTCCCCAGCTCTCAGCCGGAAGCTTCCCAGCCCGTCTCTTCCGAGGAACCCGGTTCCGAGCCTGCGGAAAGCGACCTTGCCTATGTCAAGGGGAACGGGAAAATGATCATCGGCTACACCACCTACGAGCCCATGAATTATACCGATGCAAGCGGGGAATTCACCGGCTTTGACACCGAGCTTGCCAAAGCTGTCTGCGAGAAGCTGGGGGTGGAGCCCGAATTTGTTGAGATCAACTGGGAGACCAAAGAAGTGGAGCTCAACGCCAAATCCATCGACTGCATCTGGAATGGCCTGACCATCAACGATGAGCGCCGTGCCACCATGGAGCTGACCGACCCCTATGTGCTCAACGCCCAGGTGGTGGTGATGAAGAGCGGCGCGGAGTACGACGGCACCGCCTCTTTGGTGGGAAAAACCGTCTGCGCCGAAGCTGGCTCCGCCGGGGAAACGACCATCGCCGGGGATGAAGGCCTCGCCCAAGCGGATTATATTTCGAAGGATGTACAGACCGCCTGCCTGATGGAGGTGGCCGCCGGCACTTGTGACGCCGCCGTTTTGGATCTGACCCTGGCCAACGCCATGATCGGCGAAGGCACCGACTATGCGGGCCTTGCCATTATGGAACGCCTGGCCGTGGAGGATTACGGCGTCGCTTTCCGCAAAGGCTCCGATATCTGCGCCGCCGTCAACGGCGTCTTCGATGAGCTCACCGCCGACGGCACTCTGGGCGCTTTGGCCGAAAAATACAACCTGGATCTCGCCCAGTAACTTTCCAGGTTTCCAGTACCGCATTGCAGCACCGTGGACGAGTTTTCGCCCGCGACGCTTTGCGTATGACGAGGTTTTATTATGAACGCTGCCACCGTTATTTTCCAGCGTCTTTCCGAATCCTTTTGGCTCAATTGCAAGCTTTTTGGGCTGACGCTGCTCTTTTCCGTCCCCCTGGGCTTTGTGGTGGCCTTTGGTTCCATGAGCCGCTTTAAGCCCCTCGCCTGGCTTACCCGCACCTTTGTCTGGGCTATCCGCGGCACGCCCTTGATGCTGCAGGTCATCATCATCTATTTTGCCCCCGGGCTGCTTTTTGAGATGACTCCCTGGGGTTCCGGCTCCTCCGGACGCCTGGTGGCCTGCACCATCGCCTTTGTGATCAACTACGCCTGCTATTTTTCCGAGATCTATCGCGGGGGGATCGAGGCGGTGCCCCGGGGGCAGTATGAGGCGGGCAAGGTGCTGGGCCTGACAAAAAGCCAGATCTTTTTCCGGGTCACGCTGTTGCAGCTGGTCAAAGGGATCCTTCCCCCCATGGGCAACGAGATCATCACCCTCATCAAGGATACCGCCCTGGCGCGGATCATTTCCAACAAAGAGATCATCATGATGGCCCAGGAATACGCTTCCAAGGGCCTGATCTGGCCGCTTTTTTCCACCGCCATCTATTTCCTTGTGTTTGTGGGCGGCCTTACCCTGCTGTTTGGCTGGATCGAGAAAAAAATGGATTATTTTCGTGTTTAAGCCGGGAGGTGTGTGCGTGCCTGTTCTGGAAGTTCAAAGCATCAAAAAAAGCTTCGGCGCCGTCGAGGTGCTAAAGAACATCGGCTTTTCTCTGGAAAAAGGCCAGTCCCTGGCCGTCATCGGTTCCTCCGGCAGCGGCAAGACCACTCTGCTGCGCTGTTTAAATTTTTTGGAACGCCCCGACGGAGGCCGGATCCTGGTCAATGGGAAGACCGTTTTTGACGCCGCCGCTGTCAAAAGCCAAAGCGAAGCGCAGATCCGTCAAAACCGCCTTCATTTCGGCCTTGTCTTTCAAAACTTTAACCTGTTTCCCCAATACACCGCCCTGCAAAACGTCACCCTGGCCCAAGAGCTGCTGGCCCGCTCCCAGCCGGATTACCAGCGCAGCAAAAAAGCGATCCTTGAAGAGATCCGCACCCGAGCCCAAGGGCTGCTCGCCTCTGTGGGGCTTTCCAACCGCATGGACAATTACCCCCATCAGCTCTCCGGCGGGCAGCAGCAGCGGGTGGCCATCGCCCGCGCCCTGGCCCTGCAGCCCGATATCCTCTGCTTCGATGAACCCACCAGCGCCCTGGATCCTGAGCTCACCGGCGAAGTGCTGGGGGTCATCCGCTCCCTGGCGGAGCGGGATACCACCATGGTCATTGTCACCCACGAAATGGCCTTTGCCCGGGATGTCTCCGATTGCATCATCTTCATGGACGACGGTAGGATCGTGGAGCAGGGAACGCCGGATCAGGTCATCAACCATCCCCAGATGGAACGGACAAAGGCGTTTTTAAGCCGGTTTTAAACACAAAAAAGGCCCCGGGCCGCCTTGCTGGCAGCCCGGGGCCCTTTGATCTGTTTTTTTGAGGGGCTCTGTCCAACGTCAATCGTCCGTTTCCCATGCCGCCGCGCGGCGCACCGCTTTGTTCCAGCCCCGCAACAGTTTTTCACGCTGGGCCTCTTCCATGGCCGGCTCGTATACCCGGTCCAAAGTCCACTGCCCCCGGATATCCTCCTGATCCTTCCAGAACCCAACGGCAAGCCCCGCCAGATAAGCGGCCCCCAGGGCGGTGGTCTCCCGGATCATGGGGCGGCGCACCGGGATCCCCAGGATATCCGCCTGGAACTGCATCAAAAAATTGTTGGCCGAAGCGCCGCCGTCCGCCCGCAGCTCCTTCAGGGGGATGCCGGAATCCGCCACGATGGCTTTTAACACATCGCTGGATTGATAGGCGATGGATTCCAGCGCCGCGCGGATGATATGGTTTCGCCCGGCCCCGCGGGTCAGGCCAAGGATCGCCCCCCGGGCGTACATATCCCAATGGGGCGCGCCCAGGCCCGTGAAGGCGGGCACCACATACACCCCGCCGTTGTCCTCCACCTTTCCGGCAAAATATTCCGAATCTTTCGCTTCGCCGATCAGCCGCATGGTATCCCTCAGCCACTGGATAACGGCCCCGCCCACAAAGACGCTCCCCTCCAGCACATACTGGGCGGGCGCTCCCTTGGGCGTCGCCGCAAGGGTGGTCACCAGCCCATGTTGCGAAAGCTGCGTCGTTTCCCCGATGTTCATAAGCAAAAAGCAGCCGGTGCCGTATGTATTTTTCGCCTCGCCCCGCTCAAAGCAGGCCTGGCCAAACAGCGCCGCCTGTTGATCCCCCGCGATCCCCGCAATGGGGATCTCCACCCCGGAGATGTTGACCGTTCCGTAAAGCTCGCTGGAGCTTTTTACTTCCGGCAACATGGAGGCGGGGATCCCCAGCATCTGCAGCAGCTCCTCATCCCAGCTCAGATCCCGGATGTTGTACAGCATGGTGCGGGAAGCGTTGGTGCGGTCGGTAACGTGGACCTGCCCCCCTGTCAATTTCCAGATCAGCCAGGTGTCCACCGTACCGAACAGCAGGTTCCCCGCTTCGGCGTCTTCCCGCGCGCCCGGCACATGGTCCAGGATCCATTTGATCTTGGTTCCGGAAAAATAGGCGTCCACCACCAGGCCCGTTTTCTGGCGGATCATCTCCGCCCGTCCCTGGGCCTTAAGCTCTTCGCACAGGGACGCGGTGCGACGGCACTGCCAGACGATGGCGTTGCACACCGGGCGTCCCGTCCGTTTATCCCACACCACCGTGGTCTCCCGCTGATTTGTGATACCGATGGCCGCTACCTCTTCCGGGCGGACACCGCTTTTGGCCAACACCTCGGTCAAAACGCCGTACTGGGAGGCGTAGATCTCCATGGCGTCGTGCTCCACATAGCCGGCCTTGGGGTAGATCTGCATAAACTCCCGCTGGGCCATTTCCACGATATTCTGCCCGCGGTCGAAAACAATGGCGCGGGAACTGGTTGTCCCTTGATCCAGCGCGATGACATAGCGTTTCATAGCGTTCCTCCTGTGGCGGCCCTTCCAGGTTCCCGGGGCCCTTTTTTTCATTATAGTACTTTTTGTCGTTTCCGAAAAGCCCGGGCCCCACTTTTTCCGTCAGATTATCCAAAAATCTTTTGGATAGGTCTGCCGGCTCCGGCGAAACACCGGTTTCTTCCCTTTTCCGTCTGCTTTACCTGTTCCGGCGGCCCCAAATGTGCTACACTGATGTTATCACGATTTTGGGGAACAGCGAGGTTTTTTTCATGAATCGGCTTGTTATTTTCGATCTGGACGGCACTCTTCTCAACACCATCGACGATCTGGCGGCCTCCACCAATATGGCCCTGGCCGCCTTCTCCCTGCCGGGCCACGACACCGCAGCCTACAAGCGGATGGTCGGCAGCGGGGCCGACGCCCTGATCCGCCGCGCCATGCCCCGGGGCCTGGCGGATCAGGACCCCGCGCTTTTTAGCCGGGTCCGGGAGGGCTTTGACCGCTTTTACGCCCTGCACAGCCACGACAAAACCGCCCCTTATCCCGGCATTTCCGCGCTTTTGCAGCGCTGCTCCGACGCCGGGGTCATGACGGCGGTGCTCTCCAACAAACCCCACGGGATGGCGGTGGAGGTCGTCCGCCGCTATTTTCCCGACGGCGGCTTTACCCTGGTGCTGGGCCAGCGCCCCGGCATGCTCTGCAAGCCGGATCCCACCGGTGTTTTCGAGATCATTCGCTCTGCGGGCGCGCGGCCGGAGGAATCCCTTTTTGTGGGAGATTCCGATGTGGATATGGAGACCGCTCGCAATTCCGGCCTGCGCGGCGTCGGCGTTTTATGGGGATTTCGAACAAAATCCGAGTTGGAAAGCGCGGGGGCTTGGGCCATTTGTGCCGAAACCGAGGATCTTTGCAAAATAATCCTGACAGGCCGTTGACAAAGCCTTTCCGCTTTGGTAGAATACAGAAAACAAAAACACTTTGAATGGCAATGACGGAGACGGCGGGGTCGCTTCCTTTTCAGAGAGCTGCTGGATGGTGCAAAGCAGCAGGGAAAACGCCCGGATCGCCTATCACTCCCAAGCTGGGGCACCAAAGCGCCGCGCGCAAGTAGATGCCGCCCGTATGACTGCGTTAAGGTCGGGAATTTGATGGAATTCTGCTGAGCGGCACAGCGCTTTGTCTGTGCAATTAGGGTGGTAACGCGGGTGAACAAGCTCGTCCCTTTTGATGGGGACGGGCTTTTTATATTGGTTTTGATCCGCTTGCAGGCTCTGACGAAAAGCTTCGGCCGGATACCGACACATTGAAAAAATTGGAGGTACTATCATGGAAACACGCATCATGGAAATCGCCCAGCGCATTCGTGAACTGCGGGAGATCCTCGAGCTTTCGCCTGAGGAAATGGCAGCGCGCACCAACACGTCCCTGGAAGAATATCTCAAATGTGAAAACGGAGAGAGCGATTTCTCCTTTACCTTCCTCTACCAGTGCGCCCACATTTTTGGCGTGGATCTGATGGAGCTGGTCACCGGGGAAAACCCCAAGCTTTCCTTCTACTCCATCGTCCGCAAAAACGAGGGTCTGCCCATCCGCCGCCGCGCGGGCTTCAGCTACAACCACCTGGCCTATCTCTTTAAAGATAAGCTCTGCGAGCCCTTCCTGGTCACCGCCCCTTACAAAGAAGAAGAACAGAATCAGGAGATCCACCTTTCCTACCACAAAGGCCAGGAGTTTGATTACATCATCAGCGGCCGCCTGAAGGTTCGGCTTGAAGAGCACATCCACATTCTGGAGCCCGGCGACGCCATCTATTATGATTCCGGCCACGGCCACGGGATGATCGCCACCGGCGGCGAGGATTGCCAGTTCCTGGCTGTGGTGCTCAAGGATGAAAACGAGGAGGACAAGCTGAAATGAACACAAATATCGCTGATTTTTACGAGCGCTTTTGCGACGAAGGTTTCGATAAGCGCGGCGTTTTAAAATATTTTACCCCTGTTTACGAAGAAAACTTCAACTTCGCCTACGACGTGGTGGATGAGATCGCCCGTCTGGATCCGAACCGCCGCGCCATGGTATGGTGCAACGAAGAAGGGGAGGAACGCACCTTCACCTTTGGCGACATGATGCGTTATTCCAACAAGGCCGCCAATCTCTTTCGCAGCCACGGCGTCAAAAAGGGCGATATGGTCATGCTGGTGCTCAAACGCCACTACCAGTTCTGGTTCTCCATCCTGGCGCTGCACAAGCTGGGGGCTGTGGCCATTCCCGCCACCAATCTGCTGACCAAAAAAGATTTTGTCTACCGCTTCCAGTCCGCCGGCGTTGCCGCCGTGGTCTGTACGGCTACCGGCGAAGTGGCCGAACATGTGGACGCCGCCTGCCAGGAATATAAAGGCCTCACCTGCCGTTTTATCGCCCGGGGCAGCCGGGACGGCTGGGTAGATTTTGACAAGGAGCTGGAAAACGCCTCTGACGAGCTGGAGCGGGTGGAGACCAAAGCTCTGGAACCCATGCTGATGTATTTTTCCTCCGGTACCACCGGATATCCCAAAATGGTGCTGCACGACCACACCTACGCCATCGGCCATCTGATCACCGCCAAATATTGGCACAATATCCCCGCTGACGGCCTGCATCTTACCGTCTCGGAGACCGGCTGGGGCAAGGCTGTGTGGGGCAAGCTCTACGGCCAGTGGATCGTCGGCTGCACGGTCTTTGTCTACGATTTTGATAAATTCGTCCCCGGAGACCTGCTGCACATGATCGAAAAATATCATATCACCTCCTTCTGCGCGCCTCCCACCATCTACCGCTTCTTCATCAAGGAGGGCATGGAGGGCTACGACCTGAGCTCTCTGAAATACGCCTGCACCGCCGGCGAAGCCCTCAACCCCGAGGTGTACAACCGCTTTTTGGAGCGTACCGGCCTTCAGATCATGGAGGGCTTCGGTCAAACCGAGACCACTCTGGTTTTGACGAACCTGGCCGGCACCACTCCCAAACCCGGCTCCATGGGCAAGCCCTCCCCCATGTATAATGTCGTCATTGTGGATGAAAACGGCAAGGAGGTCGCCCCCGGCGTCACCGGCGAGATCTGCCTGCGGCTGGAAGAGGACAAAAAACAGGTAGGCCTGTTCATGTGTTACTATCGCGACGAGGAAAAGACCGCCGAGGCCCGCCACGACGGCCTGTACCATACCGGGGATACGGCCTGGAAGGATGAGGACGGCTATTTCTGGTACGTGGGCCGCACCGACGACGTCATCAAGGCTTCCGGCTACCGCATCGGCCCCTTTGAGATCGAAAGCGTGCTCATGGAGCATCCGGCTGTGCTGGAATGCGCCGTCACCGGCGCTCCCCACCCCGTCCGCGGACAGGTGGTCAAGGCCACCATCGTCCTCACCTCCGGCTACTCCCCCTCCGAGGAGCTTACCCGCGAACTGCAGGATTACGTCAAAAAGCAGACGGCGCCCTACAAATATCCCCGGATCGTCGAATATGTTAAGGAGCTGCCCAAAACCATCTCCGGCAAGATCCGCCGGGTGGAGCTGCGCGCCCGCAGCGAAGAGCAGGCCCAAAAATAAGGGGATCCTCCCCAAAAAGGCCCGGCTTTCCTCATCGGAAAGCCGGGCCTTTTTTCTATTGTTCGCGGGCTTTTCCCACCAATTGTACGATCCAAAAGAGCGCCTTCGGCGCGCCGGTCATTCCCCTTTGGACTGCCAGTCCGCCGGGTAGACAAAATAGGCGTAACGCGCCTTATCCGGCGTGCAAAAATGGATATGGCTGCCCTTGGGGATATAAAGGATGTCGCCGGGGCCCCCCGTCAGGCGCCTCCCGTCGATCTCGATCTCCAAAACGCCGCTGATCACCATATCGTATTCGTCGTAGGAAAGGGTCCATTCAAAGCTGGTATGATCCAGCTCCATCACCCCGGCGCCCATGCGCGGCGCTTCCTCCAGGGTGACGATATCCTGCAGCGACACCCCGTCCTGCTCAAAAGGCTGGCAGCGCACCGTATCGGTCTTGACCAGCAGGATCCCGCTGGGATCCGCCGTTTTCTGAAAGGGCGCCTGCTCCCGACAGGGCGTCTGCTGAGCCCGCCGCAGCACCTCTTCCACAATGCGGCGCACCAACTCCTCGTTCTGTTCCATCTTGTTCCCCCTTCCCGGCGGTTTTGCAAAAGCCTTACGCTTCTTCCGGATTGTTGCGCCGCCAGGCCATGTAGCTTTCCAGAATGATGGTGGCCGCCACGGCGTCCACCGTCTCTTTGCGTTTTTTCCCGCGGGTGTTGGTCTCGTTCATATACCCGATGGCGGAGACCGTGGTGCCCCGCTCGTCCCAAAGCTTTACCGGCACCGAGACCAGGAGCTGGAGCTTATCGGCAAAAAGCTGGCACTTTTCGGCCCGCTCCCCCACCGTCCCGTTCATATTGCGGGGATAGCCCACCACCACCATCTCGGCGCTGTACTCCGTCACCGCCGCAGCCACCTTTTGGATGGTGCTGTCAAAACCGCGGTCATGGATCACGCCGATGGGCGAGGCCAAATATTCCGTCCGGTCGCAGGCGGCCAGCCCAGTGCGGGCGTCTCCATAGTCAACGGCTAAAATCTTCATCTTGGCTCACTCCTTGTCCAATATGCTTCGCGTCCGCCATATAATCCACCTTCAGGCGGCCCGCCTCATCCATGATGATATGGCTCAGCGAGGTGTTCCCCGGTACCTTGAGGCTCTTCATTTCCTCGATGCGCTGCCCGCTGGCAAAGCTCAAAAAATTCCAAATAGCGCAGCCGTGGGAGACAATGCCGACGGTTTTCCCCTCGTTTTCCCCCAGAATGCGCAAAACCGCCCTGGACATGCGCTCACGTACCTGGCTCATGGCTTCGCCCCCCGGGGCCTGGTAAAGATGGGGCGTCTCGTACCAGCATTCAAACTGCGCCGGGAAATTTTCCCGGATCCAGGCGAGGGGTTTTCCCTCCCATTCCCCTACGGAGATCTCTATCAACTCGGGGTCTGTCACCGGCTGCAGGTCATGGAACCGGCAAACGGCCAACGCCGTCTTGAAAGCCCGTTCCAACGGGCTGCTGTAGACGATGTCAAAGGGGATATCCCGACAGCGCAGGGCCAGCTTTTCCAGCTGCTCCTCCCCCTCCGGGCACAGTGGCATGTCAACTCTTCCCTGAAACAGCTGTTTTAAATTTCCCATGCTCTTGGCATGTCGGATCAGATATAATTCAGTCATCCATACGCGCTCCTTTTGTCGGGGCAATGCAAAAAGCCGCGGCCGGCGCCGCCCATCGGGCAAAGCAGCCGCCGCAGCCCTGTTGTCGTTGCAGGTTATTTGGTGCCGAAGATCCGGTCTCCGGCGTCGCCCAGGCCGGGCACGATATATTTGTGCTCGTTGAGCTTTTCATCCACCGCGCCGCAATAGATCTGCACGTCGGGATGGGCGTTTTCCAGCGCCGCCAGCCCTTCGGGAGCCGCAATGATGCACATAAAGCGGATGCTTTTCGCGCCGTGGCGGCGGATCATGGTAATGGCGTCGATGGCGGAGCCGCCGGTAGCCAGCATGGGGTCGAGCACGATGACGTCGCGCTCTTCAATATCAGTGGGCAGTTTGCAGTAATATTCCACCGGCAGATGGGTTTCCGGGTCGCGGTAAAGGCCGATGTGGCCGATCTTCGCGGCGGGCACCAGCTTCATCACGCCCTCCACCATGCCCAAACCCGCACGGAGGATGGGCACAAAGGCCAGCTTCCGTCCAGAGATGACCTTCGTCCTGGCCACGGCGACGGGAGTCTCGATCTCCACTTCCTTCAAAGGCAGGTCGCGGGTGGCCTCGTAGCACATCAGCATACCGATCTCGCCCACCAACTCGCGGAACTCCTTGGTGCCGGTGTTTTTGTCACGCATAATGGTGAGTTTGTGCTGGATCAGGGGATGGTCCATAATAACAGGTTTCATTGCCGTCATTACCTCCTGTAGCGGAAAAGCCCGCCATTTCAATTTAATACTGTCCTTACGCGCCCGCTCAGCCGCGGTTTTCAAGCTCCGTGATCTGATCGATGCGGCGCTGATGGCGCCCGCCCTCAAACGGTGTGCTGAGGAAAACATCCACCAGCTCCAAAGCAAGGCCGGGGCCTATGGTGCGCCCGCCCATGCAGATGACGTTGGCGTCGTTGTGCAGGCGGGTGTATTTTGCGCTGAAATAATCGCTGCAAAGCGCGGCGCGGATGCCCTTCACTTTGTTGGCCGCAATGGAGATCCCGATGCCGGTGCCGCAGCAGAGGACGCCCTTTTCACACTCTCCGGATACGACGGCGTCGCACACCAGTTTCGCGTACTGCGGATAATCGCAGCTTTCCTCCGTATAGGTGCCAAAATCCTTGTATTCGATCCCGCGGCTGTCCAGAAATTTTTTGATCTCCTGTTTCAGGGCAAAACCGCCGTGGTCGCTTCCCAATGCAATCATCTGTCTTCTCCTTTGGACTTTTGTTTTTGAAGCAGCTCCCGCTCCGCCTGGGGAAGCCGCAGATATCGGGGAACCAGCGAAGCCGCAGGCTCCGGCGACAGCTTCTGGGCAGCCATGCAGACGCACGCCGCCCGGGCGTAGCGCAGATGAGGCGGCGGCAAAAACACCCCGCCCCTGTTATGAAATTTATTATAGCACAATTCTCCGCCGTCTCCAACAAAAAAAACCGGGCCCCGGGGCACAAATTGTTCCAATTTTCCCCCAAGTTCCTCCAAAGAGATGGCGCAGTCCTCCTCCAGCCGGACAAGGCCGTCCGGGCCGGCGCAGAAGGCAGCCGTATACACCTGCTGGCAGCGGGCGTCCATCGCCGGGACAACGACGCCGGAGACCCCGGCCAGATTGTATGCCAGCGCCTCCATGGTGGAGACGCCAAAGCACGGCTTATCCTGCGCAAAAGCAAGCCCTTTCACCGCCGCAATGCCGATCCGCAGCCCCGTAAAGGAGCCGGGGCCGTTGGTCACCGCAAAGGCGTCGATCTCCGCAAGGGAAAGACGGGCGTCTTTCAGCATCGCCTCCAGCATGGGCATCATGGTCTCGCTGTGGGTAAGCTTTACGTTGATAAAGCTCTCCGCCAGGACTTTTCCGTCCTCCACCACCGCGGTCGAAGCCGACACCGAAGAGGTGTCGATCCCCAGGATCTTCACAGCTCTATCCCCTCCACCGTAATTTCCCGTTCCTCGTCGCCCAGCCGCCGGAAGGAAACGCGCACGCAGCCCTCCGGCAGGGCGGATTCGATGTTCTCGCTCCATTCGATGGCGAGGATCCCACCGGTCTCCAGATAGTCAAAAAAGCCGGTGGAATACAGGTCGTCAAAGGAGGTCACGCGGTACATGTCAAAATGATACAGCGGCGGGCGAGAGCGGTATTCGTGCACCAGGGCAAAGGTGGGACTGGAAACCTCCCCATCCCACCCAAGGCCCCGGGCAAGGCCCCGGGTAAACGTGGTCTTGCCCATGCCAAGCCCGCCAAAATAGGCGATCACTTCGCCCCCACAAAGCTTTTGGGCCAGGCGCTGGGCCAGGGCTTCGGTCTCTTCAGCCGTATGTGTGACAAATGTTTTCATGCAGGTACGCTCCCCGCCGCCGCGCCGCTTGCCGCCGCGCGCCGTCCGTTATTTAGAACAGTCCGGTGATCTTTCCGTTTTCGTCCACGTCGATGACCTCGGCCGCTGGCGCTTTGGGCAGCCCCGGCATGGTCATGATCTCCCCGGTGAGGGCCACAATAAACCCGGCCCCGGCGGAAAGGCGCAGATCCCGCACGGTGATCTCAAAGCCCGTAGGCCGTCCCAGCTTTTTGGGGTCGTCCGAAAGGGAATACTGGGTTTTGGCCACGCAGATGGGCAGACGGTCCTGCCCCAGTTTAGCGATCTCCCCCATGGCCTTGCGGGCGGCGGCGGTATAAGCTACGCCGTCAGCGCCGTAGATCTCTTTGGCGATGATCTCCAGCTTTTCCTCAATGGGCAGTTTCTCATCATAGAGGGTGTGGAACGCGCCGGGGGCCTCGCAGGCCTTCACCACTTTGCGGGCCAGGTCGATGGCGCCCTCGCCGCCCTTGGCGAACACTTCGGAGAGGGAATATTCCACCCCCAGTTCCGCACAGAAATCGGAAAGGACCTTGATCTCCGCGTCGGTATCGGTGAGGAAACGGTTGATGGCCACCAGCACCGGCACCCCGTATTTGCGCATGTTTTCCACATGGGCGCGCAGGTTGCAAAGGCCTTTTTCCAGGGCGGGGACATTTTCTTTGGCCACGTCGGCCTTTGGCACGCCGCCGTTGTATTTAAGGGCGCGCAGGGTGGCTACCACCACAATGGCGGAGGGGGCCAGGCCCGCGGCGCGACATTTGATATCCAGGAATTTCTCCGCCCCCAGGTCGGCGCCGAAGCCGGCCTCGGTGATGCAGTAATCCGCCAGTTTCAGGGCCAATTTGGTGGCGCGCACCGAGTTGCATCCATGGGCGATGTTGGCGAAGGGGCCGCCGTGTACCAGGGCGGGGGTGTTTTCCAGGGTCTGCACCAGGTTGGGCTTCAGGGCGTCTTTGAGCAGGGCGGTCATGGCTCCCTGCGCTTTAAAATCCCGGGCGTAGAGGGGCTCTCCCTTGTCGTTGTAACCCACCAGGATAGAGCCCAGGCGTTTTTTCAGGTCGGGCAGATCCGCCGCCAGGCACAAAATCGCCATGATCTCGCTGGCCACCGTGATCTGGAAGCCATCCTCCCGGGGGACGCCGTTCATCTTGCCGCCCAGGCCTACGATCACATTGCGCAGGGCGCGGTCGTTCATATCCATGCAGCGCTTAAACAGGATCCGCCGCGGATCCAGATGCAGCTCGTTCCCCTGCTGCAGATGGTTGTCCACCAAGGCGCACAGCAGGTTGTTGGCCGCCGTAATGGCGTGCATATCGCCGGTAAAATGCAGGTTGATATCCTCCATTGGCACCACCTGAGAGTAGCCGCCGCCCGCGGCGCCGCCCTTAATGCCAAACACCGGGCCCAAAGAGGGCTCGCGCAGCGCGATG
>JAQVCU010000039.1 GCA_028689635.1 Oscillospiraceae bacterium | reverse complement strand
GACGAAGGCGTCCTCGTCCCCGATGGCGGTAAGCCCCATTTTACTTAGAAAGGTGGACTGGGTGTCCACCTTGACGGGGACTCCCTTGATCTCTACCGATTTGACGCTTTTATTGGCCGAAGCCACGGCAAACCACATGCCGCAGGCCACCAGCACCGACATGACGCGAAGGAAAATATCGTTGTGAAGCAAATAGGAAAGCGTGAATTTTGAGGCTTTTTCTTCCCCAGAAACCGCATCCGGATTGCGTTTTTGTTCTTTTTTCATCACTTTTTGACCCTCCAAAACACCGGTTTGCGCTCGCCGCCCTCCGCCGATTTGGACGGCAGAAGCTCTTTTTCCAAAAGTTCCCGAACATTCTGAGGGGTATAGTTCCGCCGAAGCACGCCGTCGTGGGCAATCGAGATCACGCCGGTCTCCTCCGAGACCACCACCACGATGGCGTCGGAATTTTCGCTCATGCCCAGCGCCGCCCGGTGGCGGGTGCCCAGCTGTTTGCTGATGCCGTAATTCTCGGAAAGCGGCAGAAAGCATCCGGCGGCGTGAAGCTTGCCGTCCCGGATGACCATCGCGCCGTCATGGAGCGGAGAATTGGGAAAAAACACATTCCCGATCAGTTCCATGCTGGGGCGGGAATCGATGATGGTGCCGGTTTTGATGATCTCGCCCAGGCGGGTCTTGCGCTCGATGACCATCAGGGCGCCGATCTTCTGGCTGGAAAGCGGCTCCAGGCTCTCGCAGATGGCGTCGATGGCGCCCTGCCAGTTCTGCTCCAGTTCCTGCTCCGGATCCTGGTGGGAAATAAAGAAGCCAAATTTAGAAAACTTGCTGCGGCCCACCTGTTCCAGAGCCCGGCGCAGTTCCGGTTGGAACACCACCACCAGCACGATCAGGCCGTTATCCAGGATGTACTCCATCACAAACTGCATGGTCTGCATTTTGGCAAGGTCTGAGATCAGATACGCCGCCAGAATGATCAAAATACCTTTGATCAGCTGCGCGGCCCTGGTCTCCCGCACCAGGCTGACCAGCTTGTACACCAGATAGGAGATGCAGACGATATCGATGACGTCGGCCAAACCCACAGTGCGGATCACGTCGACGAATTGGATCCATGTCTCTGACATTCCCTTGATTCCCCCTCTGTAAACCGGCCGCGCCGGCTTTTTGTCCGCAGGGTCATCGCCCCGCTTTTTATCTTGGAAACGCCCTGGAGGCATTTCCTTTTTATTTTACCATATCCAAAAGTGAATGCAATGCTTTTCCCACTTCCGTGGGAGAAAAAACTTTCCGCCCGCGCGAGATCACAGCCGCTCAAGAAGGCAGACGCCGTGGGCGGAGATCCCTTCCCCGGAGCCGGTAAAGCCGAGGCCTTCCTCGGTGGTGGCTTTGACGCTCACCCGCTCCGCGCCGATCCCGCAGGCCCCGGCGATCTTTTGCCGCATGGCGTCGATATAGGGCATCAGCTTTGGCCGCTGGGCGGCCACGGTGCCGTCGACGTTGACCACCTGCCAGCCGTTTTGCCGCAGCAGCTCCGCCACATGGCAAAGCAGGGCGATGCTGTCCGCCCCGGCATAGGCCGGATCGCTATCCGGGAAATGCTGGCCGATATTTCCCAGCGCCGCCGCGCCCAAAAGGGCGTCCATGACGGCATGGGTCAACACATCGGCGTCAGAATGGCCCAGCAGCCCCTTTTCCCAGGGGATCGTTACCCCGCCGAGGATCAGCCTTCTCCCCTCGACCAAACGATGCACGTCATAGCCGTGCCCTATGCGAAGATCCATCCCTTTCTCCTCCGATCCTTCCTCCCGCCCGGAAAGGATCCCCTGGGCGAAGCGGATATCCTCCGGCGTCGTGATTTTGATATTGCCATAAGAACCCATGGTCATGCGCACCGGCACCCCGGCCCGTTCCATCAGCTGGCAGTCGTCGGTCAGATCCAGCCCCGCCCGGCTCGCTTCCTCCAGCGCCCTGCGATAATCTTCCAGGCGGAAGATCTGCGGCGTCTGGGCCTGCCACAAAGCCGCCCTGGGGGGCGTTGCCACAATAACGCCGGTTTCATCCACCAGCTTGATGGTATCTTTGACCGGGACGCCAAGGGCCGCACCGCCGCATTCCATCGCGTCCCGCAGGCAAAGGCGGATCTCCTCGGGGCTCACCAGCGGGCGGGCGCCGTCGTGAATGGCCACATACTGAGCCCGGGCATCCGCCGCCGCCACGCCGCGCCGCACCGATTCCTGCCGGGTGGCTCCCCCCGCCACAACGGCGGAGAGCTTCAATATGCCAAATTTCTCCGCCAGGCGGCGGATCTCTTCGGTTTCCTCCTGCCGCGCCACCGCAATGATCTCGCCAATGCAAGGCGCTTTCTGGAAGGCAAGCATGCTGCGGATGACCACCGGCACTCCGCACAGCTCTAAAAACTGCTTGTTGATCCCGCCCATGCGGCTGCCGCTGCCCGCCGCCGCGATCACTGCGGACACAAAGGGCGTCGTTTCCCGGATCATCCCGCTCATCTGATCTCCTCCGGCCATTCTTCCATTTTTTTCCGCTGTTCTTCCAGCCAGGCGATCATCTGCTCCAGCCCTTCCTCTGTCAGAGGAAACGCCTGCTCCGCCGCCATTTCGCTTTTGCTGCTACACCACAGCCCCTGCCAAACCGACGCTTTCAAACAGGGCTCTTCGCCCTTTTCCGGCATCAGGCGGTAGTTAAAGCCCTGCCAGCTGCCGGTAAATTCGTTCCAAAACTGGAAATAATCCAGCCGCGGGATATCAAAAAGGCTGTTTTCCCGTATCATAAGACAGACCCCTCGCTTCTTTTCATGCAATAGATTTATCATACACCAAAGCGGCGTTTTTTTCCACTGTTATCCCCCCGTCGGACGCAAAAAAAGCGCCCCGGCCCAAAGGCGGCGGGGCGCTCCCGTGTTTATTCCATCATGATCGCTTTGTTAATTGCGTTGAGATAGGCTTTGATACTGGCTTCGAAAATATCGGTGGAAAGCCCCCGTCCCGTGATGCTGGCGCCGTCCTTATTGAGCTTGACCACGACCTCGCCCAAGGCGTCCTCGCCCTCGGTCACCGACTGGATGGTATAGTTTTCCAGGGGATATCCCTTTTTGACGATGCGTTCGATGGCTTTAAATGCGGCGTCGATGGGGCCGGCCCCCCGGGCCACGTGCTCCTTCTCCCCCTCGGCGCTTTTCAGCTTCACCACCGCCGTGGCGGAGATCACCGTCCCGCTGTTGACCACAAAGCTCTCCAGCTGATAGGTCTCCTCCAACTGATAGCTGCTGGAATCCACCAGAGCTTCGATGTCCCGGTCGGTAATATTTTTTTTGCGGTCGGCCAACACCTTGAATTTTTCAAAAGCGCCGTCCAGCTCCGCCGGGCTCACCTTGTAGCCCAGCTCCTCCAGCCGTTCCTCAAAGGCATGGCGGCCGGAATGCTTGCCCAGCACCATTTTATTCTGGTAAATGCCCACCGTCTCCGGGGACATGATCTCGTAGGTCAGGCGGTTTTTCATCACCCCATGCTGATGGATGCCGGATTCATGGGCAAAGGCGTTGACGCCCACCACCGCTTTGTTGGGGGGCACCGGCACGCCGGTGATGGTGGAAAGCAGACGGCTGGTGCGGTAGATCTGCCGGGTGTTGACCCCGCAGGTGACTCCGGTATCCTGCGAACGGGTGACCAGGGCCATGACCACCTCTTCCAGGGCGGCGTTGCCCGCCCGCTCGCCAATGCCGTTGACAGAGCACTCCACCTGGGTGGCCCCGCCCAGCACCGAAGCCACGGAGTTTGCCACCGAAAGGCCCAGATCGTCGTGGCAGTGGACCGAGACCGTAATGGCCGGATCCGGGAAATGTCCGCGCACCAGGGCGGCGAGCTCCTGCATCTCCTGAGGCAGGGCATAGCCCACCGTATCGGGGATATTGAGGGTCACAGCGCCGCATTCCACCGCGGTATCAAAGGCCTGCAGCAAAAATGCCCGGTCGCTGCGGGAGGCGTCCTCTGCGGAAAACTCCACCTCCGCCCCAAGGCTTTTGGCCAAGGTAACAGACTGGCGTATTTTTTCCAGCACCTGCTCCCGGGTCATATTCAGCTTATATTCCATGTGGATGTCGCTGGTGGCGATAAACACATGGATCACCGGATGGGCCGCGCCCTGCAGCGCCTCCCAGGCGCGGCGGATATCCCCCTCGGCGCAGCGGGCAAGGCCTGCCACCCGGGGCCCGCGCACCGCCGCCGCGATCTCTTTGACCGATTCAAAATCCTCCGGGGAGGCGATGGGAAACCCCGCTTCGATCACATCGACGCCCAGCCGCTCCAGCTGGCGGGCAAATTCTGTTTTTTCGTGGATATTCATGCTAAAGCCAGGCGCCTGTTCTCCGTCCCTCAAGGTCGTATCAAAAATTTTCACATATCCCATACCACACACTCCCGTCATCTTCTCCATATGTCAAAAAACGCCCTCATCTCTTGTTTTCATAAGAGACGAAGGCGCGCTCCGCGGTACCACTCTTGTTGCCGCCAAAAGGCGGCCGCTTATCTGCCCCGATAACGGCGGGGGGCCGGAAACGCTTATCCTTTCCCAGATCGGCGGTTCAGCTCAGAGGTGAGAAACCGTATCTCCCTGCCGCCTTACACCCTCCGGCGGCTCTCTGCGCGGGATCTTCCGGCGAACTCCTCGTCAGCGCCTGTTGCCTTTGAAATTGCCTTTATCTTACCCGCCCCAGCGCTTTTTGTCAAGCGGTTCCTTTCCTTTTCCGCGATCGTCCGCATTTTTTAAGAATCCGGTTCAAATTCCGGCGCGCCGCAGGAAAAAGACGGCATCTTTTCCAGAGGCCAGGGAATCTGTTGTTCCACACACCGCGCCATCAGCTCTGTCAGCTCCGTTGCCGAAGCCAGCGCCCGGTTGTAAAGATCCAAAAAGCTCTCCCGGCGCGGGCGGCCGCCTTCGCAGCGCCAAGGGGCGTGCAGCAAATTCAGGGGATCCCCCGAAGGATCCGCCAGGCGCACGTGGCCTTCGATGCGGGCCCTGTTCCCGGCAATGGCGTCGGCGGCACGGGCGGCATACAAGGCCGCCCAGCCAGTGGGCTCCAGAAGAAAACCGACGGTCGCCCTGGCCTGGGCAAAGCAGGAGGCGATCTTTTGAGGCGTCACCGCTTCGCCATATGTCTCCCAAAGGACGCGGCTGTACCAGTGGGCAACGGCCATGCGGGTCTTACGGGAAACCGCCGTTTTTGCCAAAAGGGGAAACCGCTGCACCGGCTTTCCCGTCTTTTGCCGGTACAGGGCGCTGTCGATATCGCTTTCCAGGCGGTAATGCAGCCCGTGGTAGGAGGTACTCGGGCAGGCGCGGTAAAGCCGTCCCTGCCGGGCGAACACCAGAGGATGGGATTCCCTATCCAGGGCATAATGGCAACAAAAGCCCAAGGTATAGGCAAAGCAATCGGAAAAATCCTTCCGCCCCGTGCGGCCGGCCACATAGCGCGCCGCCGTGTAAAACAGCCGCGCCGTTCTTTCGTCGTGCATGCGGTTGCCATAACCGGGCAGGGGATCCCGGGTCAGGGGCGCGGCATGATAAAACAACAGATCCGGCCCCTGCAGGCCCCATTCAAAGGCCGGAAGGCTCCGCTTTGCGATCGCGCGCAGCTCCGGATCCAGGCGCGGCAGCACATCCCCGCCAAAAAGAGAATTGGTGACAAACGCCGGCATCCTTCCCGCCCCTTTCTTTCGATCAGTTCTTTTCTTCCTCCGAAACGCCGACATAAAGCGTCAGGGCTTCTTTTAGGGAGCCGAGGTATTCCCGGGTATCTGTGTCGTACACCTGGATGGTGGCGATCGCCGGATAAACCCCGTCCCCCAGTTTAACCGCCATTTTCGCCGTGGGAATGCCATAGCCGGGGCGGATAAAGTCGGACTGATAAACGCTGGTCTCATCCTCCTCCAGGGAGATCTCCACCCGGATCAGATCCACATTGGCGCTGCTGCTGCTGATCATCAGCGTCCCGTCGGAAGAGCCGGAGGAAAAGAAGGGCACAGCGTTGATCTGATAAAAAACCGTACCGCGAGGGTTTTGTTCCTGCGCCGGATCCCCGTCCAGCTGGATGGCGTTAACGTCCATCCCCACAAGTTCCCCGTCATCAGGGGCGTCCCCGCCGCTTTGGGAGGACGCCGGGGAATGGTTCCCCACGGTCATCACCAATACGGCGCCCAGGGCGCAGACAAGCAAAATTGCCAAAAAGGAAATCAGAAATGTGGTGCCTCCGCCTACCGGCCTTCTCGCCATAGCTGTCAACCTCCGCCTTTTTTCGACTATCTGTCTATGTGTTCATTCTACTGAATCACAGATAGGAAATCAAACATTGTTTTCGCGGGGATTTGTGTTACAATGTTCTCAGGAAAAGGGGGCGCGCCGGCGCTTGGAAACTGGCCGCCCGCATATTGGGATCTTTAAAAGCGACAAAGGGCCCGCGCCTTGGCAAAAGGCGGGCCGGAACGGGAGAAACCGCCATGAAAACGCTGCTCGTCGCCATCAACGCAAAATTTATCCACACCTGCCCCGCCGTGCGCTATTTGAAAAAATACGCGGATAGCCGGGGGCGTTTTGACATCCGTATTTTGGAGGCCACCATCAACAACCGGGCCGATTTTATTTTGGATGAAATTTTCCGTTTAAAACCGGACGTTGCGGCTTTTTCCTGCTATCTGTGGAACATCGGGCTGGTGCGCCAGCTGCTGCCGGAGATCAAAAAGCTGCTGCCGGGCTGCGTTGTCGTCCTGGGCGGGCCGGAGGTGAGTTATGAAAGCGAGGCCCTGCTCCCCGGTCTTACCGGCGCGGATTATATCCTGCGTGGCGAAGGGGAGGAGGCTTTTTTTCATTTTCTCACTTCCCTGGAGGCGGGCAGATCCCCTATGGGCCCCAGCCTTACCTTTTTTCAAAACGGCTGGGCTGTCTCTACCCCGGAGGCCCCGCCGCTGGATCTGGCGGATCTGCCCTTTCCCTATGAGGCGGATCTCTCCGACGCCGTGGGAAAGATCAAATATTACGAATCCAGCCGCGGCTGCCCCTTCCGCTGCCAATACTGCCTTTCCTCCGCCGTCCCCGGCGTGCGTTTTGTTCCCCTGGAAAAAGCCCTGCGGGAGCTGCAGATCTTTTTGGACGCCAAAGTCCCCCAGGTAAAATTTGTAGACCGCACTTTTAATTGCGATAAAAAACGCGCCCTGGCCATCTGGGAGTATCTGCGGGCCCATGACAACGGCATAACAAACTTTCATTTTGAGATCGAGGCAGATCTGTTGGACGAGGAAATGACCGCGTTTTTTTCCACCCTTCGCCCGGGCTTTTTCCAGCTGGAGATCGGGGTACAATCCACCAACTCCCGCACCCTGGCGGCCGTCCAGCGGCGGTGCAGCTTTGAGGCCGTTGCCCGCGCCGTCGCCGGGATCCGGGCGGCCCGCACCACCCATCAGCATCTGGATCTTATCGCCGGGCTGCCCCACGAGGACTATCCCTCCTTCGCCCGATCTTTTGACGACGTCTACCGCCTGGAGCCGGATCAGCTTCAGCTGGGGTTTCTAAAGCTTTTGCGCGGATCCGGCCTCTACGACAGCCGGGAGGCGTTTTCCCTGGTGTGCCGGGACTACGCCCCTTATGAGGTGCTCTCGACTAACGCCATGAGCTACGGCGACCTGCTTCGCCTTAAGGGCGTGGAGGAGATGGTAGAGCGCTTTTACAACAGCTGCCGTTTCCAATATTCCCTGCGCTGGCTGCTTCGGGACAAAACCTCTCCTTTTTCCCTTTTCGAAGCCCTGGGCGACCGCTGGGTACAGGACGGGATGCATTTGGCCGAGCGCTCTCTGGATGACTGCCGGGACTTTCTCTACCACGTCGGTATCGAGCGCCGCGGGGAGGATCCGGCGGTTTTGTCCGCTTTTTTAAAGCTGGATCTCTGCCTGCATCAGCGTCCCCGCCGCCTGGCCCCCTGGATGGAGGATTGCAACGCCCGATACCGCGCCCGGATGATCGCTTTTCTCGCAGACCCGGAAAATACCGGGGAAAAGCTTTCCGAATACGCGGATGTCTGCGACCCCAAACAGCTTTACAAGCTTATCCACCTGGAGGTGTTCCCCTTTGACCCCTTGACCGGCGGATCTTCTCCCTGCTGCCTGCTGTTTAACTACCGCCGGCGGGATCTGCTGGGCAACGCCGCCGTTTTTGCGGTAAAACTGCCCCAGGAAGGGCGCCTAAAATAACGTCCCCGCATAAACGCCATTTTTATCCCGGCCTTTGCGCAAAGTTTATGCGCTTTTGCCCTTGATTTTACAGTCAAATATGTCCATACTAAAATAAAACCTTTATCAAGCGGCCGGTTATCCGGCGGAACGGAGTGATTGTCATGGCAACACAATGGAGCGAAAGCCAAAACCTGACGATGCTGGTGGACTTTTACGAGATCACCATGGCAAACGGGTATTTTGAAAACGGGATGAAGGACAAGATCGCCGTTTTCGATATGTTTTTCCGCCGGACGCCGGACAAGGCAGGTTACGCCATCTGCGCCGGCCTGGAGCAGCTGATCGACTATTTTAAAAACCTGCACTTCACCGGGGAGGACATCGACTATCTCCGCTCCCGCGCAATGTTTTCCGAGGAATTCTTGGCTTATTTGGCCGATTTTAAATTTGAATGCGACGTCTGGTCGGTGCCGGAAGGCACCCCGATCTTCCCCAACGAGCCTGTCGTCGTGGTGCGCGGCCCCGTCATCCAGGCCCAGCTGGTGGAGACCATGGTGCTGCTGACCATCAACTATCAGTCCCTCATCGCCACCAAAGCCGCCCGCATGGTGCGCGCCGCCCAGGGCCGCGCCATCTTCGAGTTTGGCTCCCGCCGGGCCCAGAGCTATGACGCCGCCGTCCTCGGCGCCCGCGCCGCTTACATCGGCGGCTGCGACGCCACCGCCTGCGTCATTGCCGACCGCGACCATCACATTCCCGCCGTGGGCACCATGGCCCACAGCTGGGTGCAGATGTTCGACAACGAATACGAATCCTTCAAAAAATATGCGGAGCTTTATCCCGACAATTGCACCCTGCTCATCGATACCTACAGCGTGCTCAAATCCGGCCTGCCCAACGCCATCCGCGTTTTTGACGAGGTGCTGGGGCCCATGGGCTATCGCCCCAAGGGCGTGCGCATCGACAGCGGGGATATCGCCTATCTTTCTAAAAAGGCCCGCGTCATTTTGGACGAGGCGGGTTATCCCGACTGCAAGATCGTCGCCTCCAATTCCCTGGATGAATACCTGATCCGCGACCTGCTGGTGCAGGGCGCCAAAGTGGATCTTTTCGGCGTAGGGGAAAACCTGATCACCTCCAAAAGCGACCCGGTTTTCGGCGGCGTATATAAGCTGGTGGCCATCGAAAACGAGGACGGCACCACCATCCCCAAAATCAAGCTCAGCGAGAGCATCGAAAAGATCACCAATCCAGATTTTAAAACCTTCTATCGCTTTTTCAGCAGCGCCCATGACGGCCAGGCCGTGGCGGATTACGTCACCCTCTTCCATGAGACGGTGGACACCGAGAACCCGGTGCAGATCTTTGATCCGGACGCCACCTGGAAGAAAAAGACCCTTACCGGCATTGTGGCCCAAAAAATGCTGGTGCCGGTTTTTGAAAAAGGCGTGTGCGTCTACGACCTGCCCACCTTGGACGAAGTTCGCGGCTATTGCCGGGAACAGATCGACCTGCTTTGGGAGGAGGTCAAGCGCTTTGAGTTCCCCCACAAATATTATGTGGATCTCTCCCCCGACCTCTGGGACATCAAACAGCGTCTGCTGAGCGAATATCATCACTAAACGCCCTTTCCGGGCCGCCAAAAGGCGGCCCGGTTTTTCATTTCCCCGCCCCTGTTCCCGCTTTTGCCCGCGGGGGGCCGATCCCCTCAGAACGCAGAACACCCGGACCGAATCGATCGGTCCGGGTGTTCTTTTTCCAGCTCCGGCCATATCTGCCGGGCTTTTTATTTTCCGTTTATCACCGCCGCCGCCTCTTCCGGCGTGGCGCATTGGGCGGCTCTGTCCAGCCGCTGCCTATCGGAAAGGAGGGAGACCACGGCGGAGAGCACCGCCATGTGGCTGTCGTCATCCGCGCCGCAGAAGCCGGCGATGATCTTTACCGGGCCGTTGGGGCTCTCGAAAGGAACCGGCGTTTTGAGAAACACCAGCGCCGCCGCCGGGGCCAGGCCGCCTTTGTCCGGGCGGGCATGGGGCACCGCCACGCCGGGGGCCATCACCGCGTAGGGGCCCAGCTCCGCCATGGTGTCCAACATGGCGGCCGGATACCCCGGCGCCGCCTTTTGATCGGATACCAAAAGCGAACCGCACAGCCGCACGGCTTCATCCAGGTCAGCCGCCTGGGCGCCGGTCAAGATCCGGGACGGGGCAAAATAATCGGTTTTCATAGGGCTTCCTCCTCACTGCTTTTTGCCAAAAGCGCAGATATCCTTCAGCACGCATTCCCCGCATTGGGGGCTGCGGGCCTTGCAGACCGCGCGTCCATGCAGCACCATTCGATGGCAGAAATTGTTGGATTGCTCCGGCGGCAGAAGCGGGCGCAGCTCGTTTTCACATTTTAAGGGGTCTTTCGTCGTGGTAAGGCCCAGAAGGTTGGTGATCCGGATACAGTGGGTATCGCAGACGATGGCGGGCTTACCATAGATATCCCCCAGGATCAGGTTGGCGCTTTTGCGCCCAACGCCGGAGAGGGTCAGCAGCTCCTCCATGGTATCCGGCACACGGGATCCAAACTGTTCCTCCAGCTGGCGGCACATTCGCACGATGTCCCGCGCTTTGGTTTTATAAAGCCCGCAGGGGCGCACGATCGCCTCCACGTCTTCTTCCCTGGCCGTGGCAAAATCGTGGATCGTGCGGTATTTGGCAAAAAGCTCCCGGGTGACGATGTTGACCCGCGCATCGGTGCACTGGGCCGAAAGGCGGACAGAGATCAGCAATTCATGGGGCTGCCCGGATTCCAGAGAACAAAGGGCATCCGGATAGATCTCTTTTAACCGCCTGACCGCCTCTTCGGCGCGCTGTTTTTTTGTCATTGCTTTCTCTCCTTCTCCCGGCGCTTTTGCTGTGCCCTTAAATTTACAGCAGGAATTTTTCCACTACGTGGGCAATGCCGTCCTCGTCGTTGGAAGGCGCTATGTAATCGGCCGCGGCCTTTACCTCGGGCTTGCCGTTCATCATCGCGACGCCAAGGCCCGCGTATTCGATCATGGATTTATCGTTGAAACCGTCGCCGCAGCAGATCATTTCGTCCTTCGTCATCCCAAGGTGCTCCAGCAGTTTGCCCAGGGAATAAGCCTTATCGATGTTTTTGGGCATGATCTCCAGGAAAAACGCCTCGGAACGGCAGACGCTGAGCTCGTCGCCCACAGCTGCCTTCACCTTTTTTTCCACTTCGCCCAAATAATCGCCGTCCTCCACCATCAGGCATTTGTTTACCGGGAAGGTGACATGAGCGCGAAAGCTCTCCACCTTTTTGATATTCATCTTATTGATGCGGGATTCCAACTCCACGTACTGGTCATCCGGTTTTTCGGTGATGATATTCTCATCCTCATAGGTCATGATGTTGACCTTGTATTTTTGGGACAGGTCGTACAATTCCCCGGCCTTTTCCGCCGAGAGGACCCGCTCGTAGATCACTTCGCCGCTCTGACAGTCGGTGATCCTGCCGCCGTTAAAGGAAAGGATATATCCGCCCTTGTGGGCCAGATCCAGCTCCCGGGCCAAGGGGACGATGCCATAGGTGGGGCGGCCGGAAGCCAGCACCACTTTAACTCCCTTTTCCATGGCTTTGTCCAAAGCGGCTCGGGTAGCGGGGGTGATAACTTTTTGAGAGTTGGTCAGGGTGCCGTCCAGATCCAGCACCAGCAGTTTGTAAGACATTGGTATTCTCCACCTTTTTCTTCTTTTTTCAGCGTTTATGATACCACATTTCGGCGGCCTTGTCCATGCAAAACCCCGCCGGTGGTCCCAGAAAGAATGGCACAGCGCGCTTTTGTTTTCCGCCCTGACCTATCCTCCCTGATAAAAAAGCACCCCGCCGCCAAAGGGCGGCAGGGCTGCGGGCGCGTCAGGTGTTGCGGTCTGTCTTTTTAAACTGCTTTAAGTTCCCGATTTTCCGGCCGCGCTCTTCCAAAATATCCATAACGGCGGAAAGGGGGATATCCTGCGCCGCCATCAGCACCGTCAGGTGGTACAAAAGGTCGCAGATCTCGTTTTCGGTGTCCTCGTTTTTGCCGTTTTTTGCGGCGATGATCACTTCGGCGCATTCTTCGCCGCATTTTTTCAGGATCTTATCGATCCCCTGTTCAAACAGGTAGCAGGTGTAGGAACCTTCCGCCGGGTTCGTTTTTCGATCCAGCACCACCTGATACAGGCTTTCCATGGCGTTATTCAATTTCTTCCCCTCCAAACTTACGATAAAAGCAGCTGTGGCGGCCTGTGTGGCAGGCGGGGCCCGTCTGCTGCACCTTGACAAGGATGGTATCCTCGTCGCAGTCATAATACATCTCTTCCACCTTTTGCAGGTGGCCAGAGGTGGCTCCTTTGTTCCAAAGCTCCCGGCGGGAGCGGCTCCAAAACCAGGTATAGCCGGTCTCCAAAGTCTTTTGCAGGCTTTCCCGGTTCATGTAGGCCAGCATCAGCACTTCGCCGGTGCCCGCTTCCTGCACAACGGCGGGGATCAGCTCTCCCTTGACAAAAAAACGGTCTAAATTCACAGCTCCACCGCCTTTCTGACCGGGATCCCACGGCCCGCCAGGTATTCCTTCACCTGGCCCACAGTCAGTTCCCGATAGTGGAACAGGCTGGCGGCCAGGGCCGCGCTGGCCCCCGTCTGCTCAAACACCTCGCCAAAATGGGCAAGGCTCCCGCAGCCGCCGCTGGCAATGACCGGGATGTTCACCATGCGGCTCACCGTATCGGTAAGGGGCAGGTCAAACCCGTTTTTGGTGCCGTCGGCGTCCATGGAGGTAAGCAGGATCTCCCCGGCGCCGCGATTTTCGCATTCCCGGATCCACTGCAAAGCGTCCAGGCCGGTATCGATGCGCCCGCCGTTGATAAACACGGCGTAGGATCCATCCTCCCGGCGCTTGACGTCCACCGCCACCACCACGCACTGGCTGCCGAACTTATCGGCGGCCCGGGAGATCAGTTCCGGATCCCGGATGGCGGCGGAGTTGACCGAAACCTTGTCGGCCCCTGCCCGCAGGATATCCCGGTAGTCCTCTAAGGTGCGGATGCCGCCGCCCACCGTCAGGGGCACAAACACCCGGCGGGCGGTGTTGCGCACTACGTCGATCATGGTGCCCCGACCCTCGTGGGTGGCGGTGATGTCTAAAAAGGTGATCTCATCGGCGCCCTGGCGGTCGTATTCCACCGCGCATTCCACCGGGTCTCCCACCTCTTTGATCCCCACAAAGTTGATTCCCTTGACCACCATGCCGTCCCGCACGTCCAGACAGGGAATGATCCTTTTTGCAAGCATATTATCCCTCCAATTCGGCCACGGCCCGCAAAAGGTCGATCCCGCCGTTGTAGATGGCTTTTCCGATAATGGCGCCGTAGCAGCCCATGGCCTTCACCTGGCGGAGATCCTCCATGCAGCTGACGCCGCCGCTGGCGATGATCTGGCAGGAGACCGCCTCCCGGATGCGGCGCAGCTGTTCCAGGTTGGGGCCGCCCATCATACCGTCCTTCGAAATATCGGTAAAGATGATGGTGCCCACCCCGGCGCTTTCCATTGCGCGGGCAAGCTCCAGATAATGGACGGCGCTTCCCTCCAGCCATCCGCCGGCCTGCACCATGCCGTCTCTGGCGTCGATGCCGACGGCGATCCTGCCGCCCCAGGCCTTGACCATCTCTTTGACAAAGGCCGGATCCCGCACTGCGGCGGAGCCCAAGATCACCCGGGCGACGCCGCCCTCCAGATAGGCTTTTACCGTTTCGGCGCTGCGGATCCCTCCGCCCACTTCCACCTGCAGGCCGCTCTCCCTGGCCACTGCAAGGACGATCTCCCGGTTTTGGCCAGTCCCGGTGCGCGCCCCGTCCAGATCCACCATATGGATCCAGGCGGCCCCCGCCGCCCGAAACGCCGCAGCGGTGGTAAGCGGATCCTCCGCCACCTTTTCCGCCGTATCAAATCTTCCCTCTTTCAGCCGCACGCAGTTCCCGTCGATCAGATCGATGGCAGGCAGCAGGATCATAACGCTTCTTCCCCTTTTTGGCGGCCCCTTCAGCGGAGCTCGCAGAAATTTTTTAAAATGCGAAGGCCGGCGGCCCCGCTTTTTTCCGGATGGAACTGAGCGCCGAAAACGTGATCCCGAAACACCAGCGCCGGGATCCTCCCGCCGTACTCGGCCCAGGCCGCCAGATAGCGCTCCTGGGTCTGTGCCTGGAAGGAATGGACAAAATAGACTGCGGATCCCTCCGGCACCCCGGAGAGCAGCGGGCAGTCGTTTTCATAAACCAGCTCGTTCCAGCCCATATGGGGGATCTTGAGCCCCGGGGCCTGGATCTTATCCACGCAGCCAGGCAGCAGGCCCAGGCCGCGTGTGGGGGTAAATTCGAGCCCCTCCTCAAACATCAGCTGCATTCCCAGGCAGATCCCCAGGAAAGGCTTTTTCTCCGCTTCCCGCCGGATCACGCCGGTGAGCTCCAGCTCCTCCAGCATGGCCATGGCGTCGGGAAAGGCGCCGACTCCCGGCAGGATCAGCCGGTCGGCGTTTTCGATCTCCGCCTGGTCGCGGGTAACAAGATGGGGCACGCCCAAATAATCCAGCGCGTTTTTTACGCTGAACAGGTTTCCCGCCCCGTAATCGATCACTGCGGTCATGGTTTTCACCTCCGTTTGCGTTTCACCCAGGGCCGGTCACAGCACTCCCTTGGAAGAAAGGGGGCGGCTGTCCTCCCGGGGACGGACGGCCTCCTGCATGCTGTGGGCAAAGGCCTTAAAAATGGCCTCGATCTTATGATGGTCGTTGGCGCCGTAAAGGGCCCGAAGATGCAGCGTGATCCCGGCGTGCACCGCCACCGCCCGGAAAAATTCCCCGGTCATGCAGGTGTCAAAGGCGCCCACCCGCTCCCCGGAAAAGGGGCAATCAAACACCAAAAACGGCCTGCCGCTGATATCCATGGAACAAAAGCCCAACGCTTCGTCCATGGGGACATAAAAACTGCCGTAGCGGCGGATCCCGCCTTTTTCCCCCAGGGCCTTGGCGATGGCCTGCCCCAGGACAATGCCCACATCCTCGATCGTGTGGTGGCAGTCCACTTCCAGATCCCCTTTGCAGGTGAGGGTGAGGTCAAAGTCGGAATGGACGGCAAACGCCGTGAGCATGTGGTCAAAAAAACCGATCCCGGTGGAAATTTCGGCGCGGCCGCTGCCGTCCAGATCCAGCTCGGCGCAGATGGCGGTCTCGCGGGTCTCGCGGGAAACCTGTCCTTTTCTCATGGCTGTTCCCTCCAAATTTCATTTAGGGCCGCCAGCAGACGGCCGTTCTCTTCTTCTGTCCCGGCTGTGATGCGCAGAAAGCTGCCCATGCAGCGGATGATGATCCCCCGCTGCTTAAGAGCCTCATAGGCGCCGGCGGCGTCTTTCACTTTCATATAAACAAAGTTCGTTTCGCTGGGGTAGATGGTCTCCACCGCCTGGCAGGAGCCAAAGCGCTCTTCCAGCCCACGCTGCAGGGCCCGGCGGGAGGCGACGATGGCGTCCCGGCATTTTTGCAGGACGTCGGGTCGGGAGAGCACCGCCTGCCCCACCGCCTGGGTCAGGGCGTTGACGTTGTAGGGGGATTTTGCCGCCCGCAGCGCCCGGGTGATCTCCTCCCCCGCCGCCGCAAAGCCCAGGCGGATCCCCGCAAGGCCGATGGCCTTGGAGCAGGTTTTTAGGACGATCAGGTTCCCGCAGCGCTCCACCATGTCCAATACCGATTGGCTTTCGCTGCAAAACTCCATATAGGCTTCGTCCGCTACGATCAGGCAGGGGGCCTCCCGCAGCAAACGGAGCATCCCTTCCCGGCCCAGCAGCAGCGAGGTGGGGTTGCAGGGGTTCGAAAAGATCAGCGCGTCGGCCTTTTCCCGGGCAATCGTCTTTAGCAGCGCGTCCACATCGATGGTGAGGCCGTCGCCCTTGCTGATGGTCACGTTTTGCAATTCGCAGATCTCTCCATAAAAACGATACATGGAAAAATCTTCCGCAAAGGTAAGCAGTTTTGCGCCTTTGGGCAAAAGGCTGCCGCAGATCAGGGAGATCAGCTCGTCGGAGCCGTTCCCCGCTGTAAGGCAGCGCTCCGGCACGCCGTAAAGCGCCGAGAAAGCCCGGCACGGCCCGGCGGCGGCGGGATCCGGATAACGGTTGAGGGGCTGCCGGAGGGCCTGCTGCAATAGGGAGGAAAGCTCCGGCAGCTCGTCCAAACTAAAAAAGCTCTCGTTGGCGTCCAGCCGCACGGGGTATTCCCCACTGACCGGATCGTATGGGGTCATATTCTTGATCTTATCTGGCAGCGTATAGGCCATGGGGATCCCTCCGTTTACCGCGCCCGGGCAGATGCCACCGGCGCGGCAGTAAATTCATCGTAGGCGGCCCGGTCCTTTAAAACCGCACCGCAATGGAATTGGCGTGGGCGGTAAGGCCCTCCTTTTCCGCAATGAGCATGATATCGTCTTTGGCCTCTTCCAATGCCTGACGGGTATAATAGATGAAGCTGGAGCGCTTGACGAAGCTCTCCACCGAAAGGGGAGAGAAAAAGCGCGCGGTGCCGCCGGTCGGCAGCACATGGTTTGGCCCGGCGTAATAATCCCCCAAAGGCTCCGGGGAATATTTTCCCAGGAACACCGAGCCCGCATGATCCAGCCGCCCCACATATTCCATGGGGTTTTCCATCATAACTTCCAAATGCTCCGGGGCAAGCTCGTTGGCAAATTCCACCATTTCATCTGCACTGCGGCAGATGATGACGGCGCCAAAATCCCGAAGGGACTGCTCGATGATCGCCTTTCTGGAAAGCCCGGCGCACTGGCGGCGGATTTCCTCCTGGGTCTTTTGGGCCACCGTCTCGCTGGTGGTGAGCAGGATGGCGGAGGCCAGGACATCGTGTTCCGCCTGGCTCATAAGGTCTGCCGCCAAATATTTGGGGTCGGCGCTGTCGTCCGCCATGACCAGGATCTCGCTGGGGCCGGCGATCATATCGATATCCACCGTGCCGTACAGCAGCTTTTTGGCCGTAGCCACATAAATGTTGCCCGGGCCTACGATCTTATCCACCTTGGGGATCGTCTCCGTCCCGTAAGCAAGAGCCGCCACCGCCTGGGCGCCGCCCACCAGGAACACCCTGTCCACACCGGCAATGGCCGCCGCCGTCAGGATATCCGGGTTGGCGCGGCCGTCCTTTCCGGGCGGGGTCACCATAATAAGCTCCTTTACCCCGGCGATCTTGGCGGGGACGGCGTTCATCAGCACAGAGGAAGGGTAGGCCGCCGTCCCGCCGGGTACATAAAGCCCCACCCGGTCAAGGCCGCGGATGCGCTGGCCGAGGATGACGCCATTCATCTGGGTATCCACGAAGGATTGGTGTTTTTGGCGGCTGTGGAAAGCGGCAATGTTCTCCTGGGCGGAAAGCAGGGCCTCTACAAAAGCGGGATCCGCCTGAGTCAAAGCGTCGTTGATCTCTTCCCTGTCCACTTCAAAGGATTCCGGGCAGCGGCCGTCAAACTTCAGGGTATACGCTTTCAGCGCTTCGTCCCCTTTTTCCTTTATCTCCTTTAAGATCTCCGACACCACCACTGTGACCTTTTGATCCACTTCGGTGCTTCTGTTTCTCAGCGTCGCGATCAGCTCCCGTTCCCGGGCTCCGTCGGCTTTTACCATTGAAATCATGCTCTTTTCCTCACTTCCTGCTCCATTTTTTCTACCAGAGATTCGATCTCCGCCTTGCGAAGCTTTAAACTGGCCATGTTAGCCACCACACGGGCGGATATTTCACAGATGACGTCCGATACCTCCAACCCGTTTTCCCGCAGGGTGCTTCCGGTCTCCACAATATCCACGATCCCGTCGGCCAGCCCCAGCAACGGCGCCAGCTCCACAGACCCTTCGATCTTAATCACCGATACATCCAGGGATTTTCCCTCAAAATAATTGCGGGCGATGTTGGGGTATTTTGTGGCCACGGTTTTGGCCCGGTAGCCCTCGTAAAAGGATGTCCCTTTTTTGACCGCCAAAGCAAAGCGGCAGCGGCCAAACCCGAGATCGGTCAGCTCGTAAAGGGAGCTCCCGCTTTCCAGAATCGTATCCTCCCCCACGATGCCAAGGTCGCAGACGCCATGTTCCACATAGGTGATCACGTCCGCCGCCTTGGCCAACACCACTTCGATGTTGGTGCCAGGGATCGGCAAAATCAGCCTGCGGCCCTTTTCCCGCAGCTCTGTACAGTCAAGGCCCATGTCCTCCAGCAGGGACAGGGTGTTTTTTTCCAGCCTGCCCTTGGTCAGGGCAATGCGCAGCGCTTCCATTTATCCTTCCACCTCCACATCCTCCAGGGCTTCCCCCACAAAGCGGATTCGGGGGATCCCACGGGCTTTGGCAAAAGCCACGGCGTCTTCCCGGCTCTCCGCCAAACTGTTTTCGCAGCAGAGCCCCCGGGCCACCGCCTCTTCCGCGCAGCGAAAAGCCTTGAGCTCATACCCCGGCAGGGCGTGGAGCAAAAGATCCGGCGCGGCGTTCTCCGGCTTTCCGGCCGCCAGCAGCTGGGCCGCCAACAGATCGATGTTGGCGCCAAAACCGATGGCGGGACGGTCGATCTGAAAATCTTCCAGCAGGCTGTCGTAACGCCCGCCGGAGAGCACCGGCTCCCCCGCGCCTTTCAGATACGCCCGAAAAAGGATCCCGGTGTAATATTCCGCCTGGTGCACCATGCCAAAATCCATCATCAGGCGGCTGCCCAGGCCAGATTTTTCCAGCAGAGCGTACAGCTCTTTTAAATAACCCAACACCCGGCAAAACTCCGGATTGTCACAGAGGGCGGCGGCCTCTTCAAAGACCTCCGCGCCCCCGAACAGACGCGGCAGGCGCCGAAGGGCTTCGGCCTCCCGGGAGGCGGGCAAACGGCTGAGCAGCTCGTCCAGGCCGCCGTAATTTTTGTTCTCCATATAATCGCGCAGGCGCTCTTTCTGTTCCGGCGCGGCCTCCAGCGCAGAAACGAGGGATTGGAAAAGGCCGATATGCCCCAGCTCCAACGTGACGTCCTCCACCGTACAGGCCGCCAGACAACGGTCGGCCAACAGCAGCATCTCCAGGTCGGCCCGCCGGCCGCCGGCCCCGATAAGTTCCGCCCCGCACTGGGAGATCTGGTCGCTGCGCCCGCTCATCGCCGGGCTCATACGGTAGACCTCCTGCCGGTAAAACAGCCGCAGGGGAAGGGGCTCGTTTTGCAGCTTCGTCGCCGTCATCCGGGCGATGGGAATGGTAGAATCCGGCCGAAGCACCAGCAGGCGGCCCTTGTGGTCGGTCAGCTTATACATTGCCTCCTGGCGGAAATACCCGGCGGCCCCACGAAATACATCGTAAAATTCTACGCCGGGGGTGGTCACCTGACGAAAGCCATGAGAACGAAAGATCTTCTCCATGGCCGACTGCGCCATATTTTTGGCGTCGCATTCCCGGAACAAAATGTCCCGCGTCCCCTCCGGGGTGATCTTATCAAATCGTTTCACGGCTGTTTTCCGCCCTTTCACTTTACTGTGCTACTATGATAGCATAATGAAATACCTTCGGTCAATACCGTCGCGCTGTTTTGTAGGATACACTAAAAATTTTCCCTGTTCTGCTCTGAGATCCGGCGCTTTACCGAAGGCGCAGGCCCATACTGCCCCGTTCTCTCCTATTCCACTTTGGACAAGGCGCGGATCACCGCCCCCGCGATCATCAGCCCCCCCACCGGCGGCACAAAGGAGACGCTGCCCGGCGTGCTGCGGCGGCCCGGGGACTGCTCTGTACCCGCGGCGGGGCGCACCGGTTCCTCTGTGGAATAGAGCACCCGCAGGCGCTCCACGCCCCGGCGGCGCAGTTCCCGCCGCATCACTTTGGCCAGCGGACACACAGAGGTCTCGTACAGGTCGCCCAGGCGCAGGCATTCCGGGTGCAGCTTGTTGCCCGTCCCCATGCTGCTGATGATGGGTACCCCCGCCGCTTGCGCCTGCAGGATCAGTTCGATCTTCGCCGTGACTGTGTCGATGGCGTCGACGATATAATCATAGCGGGAAAAATCAAATTCCCCGGCGTTTTCCGGCAGATAAAACACCTGCCGTGCCTCCACATGCGCCGCGGGGTTGATGTCCCGGATCCTCTCCTGCATCACCAGCACCTTGGGCCGGCCCAGGGTACTGTGCAGCGCCACCGCCTGCCGGTTGATGTTGGTCAAGGATACCTCGTCATGGTCAAAAAGATCCAGCGCGCCCACGCCGCCCCGGGCCAGGCCCTCCGCTGCCCAGGAACCCACGCCGCCCACGCCGAACACCGCCACCCGGGCCCCGGCAAGGCGCTCCATGGCTTCCCGGCCCAGCAGCATCTCCGCTCTGGAAAACTCGTATTCCATTTTTTCATCCCCCTTTTTCCTGTTCCCATTGTACTCAAAAAGCCTTCGCGGGGCAAGGCTCCGGCAAAGATTCCGCTCTTTTACAAAAAGGCCCCGAAAGGCGTTACCGCCTTGCGGGGCCCGGGGCCTATTTTTATTTTGCGTCTTTTTCTTCCCCCTGCGGGGCGCGCTCTTCCCGGCGGATCTCGCCGCAAAGCCCGCAGCTGCCGCAAAATCCGCCGCAGCCCTTGTTTTTGCCCGGCCGCAACAGACGCCTCACCGTTAGAAAAACCGAAAGGCCGATCAGCGCAAAGCAAAGGCCAACCACAACATATTGCATCACCGTTATCATCGTTTTATCCCCCAAAGCAAAGGCCGACCACAACATATTGCATCACCGTTATCATCGTTTTATCCCCCGAAACAAAATTTTCCCACCTGATAAAC
>JAQVCU010000083.1 GCA_028689635.1 Oscillospiraceae bacterium | reverse complement strand
CTCTGTCTGCGTCAACCCCTGCCGTGTGGAAAAAGCCGCAGCCCTGCTGAAAGGCTCCGGTGTAAACGTCTGCACCGTGATCGGCTTCCCTCTGGGCGCCAACACCCCCGAGATCAAAGCTTTTGAGACCCGGGACGCCATCGCCAAAGGCGCTACCGAGGTGGATATGCTCATCAACATCGGCGCGCTCAAATCCGGGCGCAGCGAGGATGTTTACCAGGACATCAAAGCCGTGGTAGACGCCGCCAACGGCGTTCTCACCAAGGTCATCATCGAAACCTGTTACTTGACCGACGAAGAAAAGACCGCCGTCTGCAAGCTGGCCCAAAAGGCCGGAGCCACCTTTGTTAAAACTTCCACCGGCTTTGGCACCGGCGGCGCCACCGCCCATGACGTCAAGCTGATGAAGGACGCCGTCGGCGACACCATGAATGTAAAAGCCTCCGGCGGTATGCGCATCTATGCGGACGTCGTCCCGGTCCTTGACGCCGGGGCGGATCGGCTCGGCGTCAGCGCCAGCATCGCCATCTGCGAGGGCGCCCCGGACTAAGGCCAGGGCGCGGCGGCGCGCCGGGAAAAGGTTATGCGGCGGCCACAAGCCCAGGCGGGTTTGTGGCCGCTTTATTTCAGGGAAAACGGTTTTTGTCCACAGATAGGATCCCATCCCGCTGCATCCGCGAGAGCTCCGCCGACATGGCGCTGCGTTCCACCGAAAGATAATCGGCCAACTGCTGGCGGTTAAAGGGGATGAAAAACTCCGCCCTGCCCTGCCGCCGCGCCTCCGCAGAAAGATAGGAAAGCAGCTTTTCCCGGGTGGAGCGGCGGCTGATATGGGTCAGCTTTTCATTGGCACGCAGGCTGTTTTCCGCCAGGTCTGAAAGAAGGTTCCGTATCATCCGGCTGTGATGTGCGCAGGCGGAGGGGCAGGTATGCAGGACGCGCTGCACGTTTAGCCACAACACCCTGCTTTTTTCGTCCGTCAAAACGCTCACGTCCATCACCGCTCCGGGCACGCAGGCAAAGGCCTCCGCAAACACCTGCCCCGGCACAATGCGCGCGCGGATATTCCGGTTGCCCCAATAATCCTCCTGGACGATCAGGATCCCTCCGGACAAAAGCAGCCCCACCGCTTCCGGAGAATCCCCCTCCCGAAGGACGTATTCCTCCTTGCCGTAATCCTGTGTTTTCGCCCCAAGGCATCCCAGCATAGATTCGATCTCGCCTTCATCAACGCCAAGGAAGAGGGCGCTCCTTTTCAGCAGGCTTAAATTCTTTTCCATCTCCGCCTCTTTCTGTTGCATTTACAACAAAATTGTTGCAACAATTGTAATATACCCGAGGCGACAAGTCAACGCCCCGCCCCTGGCGTTTCTCCTGAAAAGGGGCGGAAAGGGCGGTATGCACCGCCGCGCAAAACGGCCGCCGCCAAAGAGGATCGATCAGAGACAGATCTCCCTGCGATCTTGATGGAGCGGGATCCCCGCTTTCGTCTTTTTTAAAACTGCCGCCCACGCCTCAGCGCGCTTTTCTGTCCTCCACATCGTCCTCCAGGCGTTTGATGATCTTTGCCGGTACACCGGCCACAACGCAATTATCCGGTACGTCCTTTGTTACAACGGCGCCTGCGGCTACCACCACGTTGTTGCCGATGGTCACCCCCGGAAGGATCGTGCAATTGCAGCCGATCCAGACGTCGCCCCCGATGATCACCGGTTTTGCAACAGCAAGGTGCCCACGGCGGCCCTTGGGCGAAAGGGGATGATTGACCGTGGTGATGACGGTATTGGGGCCGATCATGGCGTAATTGCCGATGCGCACCTCCCGGATATCCAGGATCGTCACATTGTAATTGGCGATAAAATCATCGCCTACATAGATATTTCCGCCGTTGTCGCAGCGAAAACCCGGCCCAACCCAGGGGCTGCGCCCGGCGCCGCCAAAAAATCCGGTCAGCGCCTTGGCGATGGCGGCTTCGTCCTTCTGGTCAAGGGCGCCGATCCTGCCGCAGATATCCATGGCGTTTTGTTTGAGGGCGTTTACACCCTCGTCAAAAAAGTCGTATTCAAGGCCGGCTTTCAGTTTTTCTGTTTCTGTCATTTTGGCCCGCTCCTTTCTTTTCCCGATTTAAATCGAAGGGTTTTGTGACCCCAAAAACGGCGATCAGAAAAATGGTGCAAATGATCCAGATCACCGGCTCCGTCAGGCAGACGGCGATGTATCCAAAAGCCGGGATCAGCCACAGCCCGGCAAGCAGCTTGACGCCCAGCTCAAACCCGCTGGACAAAACCGGGACGATCTTGCGCCCCATGGCCTGCAAGACCGTACGCAGCGCAAGCAGCAGCCCCAGGGCAGGAAAACACAGCAGATGAAACCGCAGGCTCAAAACCGCCTTGCCGATGACATAAGCGTCTGTGGTCCCCGTCAGCAGGCGCGCCATCAGGCTGCCGAACAGCAGGCAGGCCGAGGCGGAAAACAGTCCCCAGCCGGTCTCCATCGCCATAACGCTGCGCATGGAACGTTTCACCCGTTCCACCTTCCCGGCCCCCCAGTTTTGGCTGACAAAGGTCGAATAAGCCGTGGCGATGGATCCCAATGGCATCATAAAAATGCCGACGAGCCTGCGCACCGCCGTATGCGCCACGATCAGGCTTTCGCCCAGGCCGTTGATGGCCCGCTGATAAATGACCGACCCCATATCCACCACACAAAGCATGGTGGCCATGGCAAAACCGGAAGAGGCCATTTCCAGATAAACGGAGCGCTCCACGCGAAAATGCCTGCGCTCCGGCAGAATATCCCGATATTTCCGCCACAAATACTATCCGGACAGGATCGCCGCGCCGCCCTCGGCGATCACGGTGGCCGCGGCGGCCCCCTGAACCCCCCAGCCCAGCACCACGATAAACAGCACATCCATCAGCAGGTTGGCGGCACAGGAAAAAATCAGAAAATACAGCGGCGTTTTGCTGTTGCCCAGCGCGCGCAGGATCCCCGCAAACATATTGTACAGCGTAATGGACGCCATTCCGCCCAAGATCACGGCAATGTAAAGATACGCGTCCTCAAAGATCGGCTGCGGCACATTGAGCAGGCGCATCAGCGGCCGCAGGGCCAGGAGGGAGCCCCCCGTCAAAACCGCCGTAATGGCGAGGTTCAAAACAACCATCGCCGCGATGGAGCGCTTGAGCCCCTCCTTGTCCTTCGCGCCGAACATCCGCGCCACCACGATCCCATAGCCGCTGTTCATCCCGGTGGCAAAGTCGATGAGCAGAGAGTAAAGAGAACTGGTCGCGCCGATGGCGGCAATGGCGCCGTCGCCCAGGTTGTATCCCGCGATCATGGTATCGACAATGGTGAACACCTGCTGAAAAATGTTCCCTATAAACAGGGGAACGGCAAACTGTAGGATCAGCCGCGTAGGGCTGCCGCTTGTCATATCGTTTGTTTTCAATTCGATCGTCCTTTCGTATCTCAAAAGTGGCCTGTGGCGTCCGAGGGCCGGATGGCCGAAGCCGAAAGCGGCCAAACGGCGCGCTGTCCGGCAGCTTTGCGGCGGATACCGCTTTTTTCTCAGGGGTACGCCCTCTCGTAGGTCTCCGGATGATCCGCGTCTGAAAGCGGCAGCAGCCCGGTGGCGATATCGCCGCCCAAAACCTTATGGATCCTGGCGGGATCCTGCTTAAGCTCTTCCCCGGGCGATACCCGTCCCGCTCATTCTAAGCTTGCCGCAGCCGGCGGCAGGCGGGCATATTGAAAACAAACTGATCCATATAATTCCCTCCTGTTGTAAAAGCAACGGTTTCTTGTTTTTAACTGCATTATAAAAAATACCCCGCAAAATAGCAGTCCCAAATCATAATGAATCCAATGGCAAATTCTCATATTTTGTGCTATGATGGTCAAAAATGGAGGGTTTGTTATGAACTTTGAAGGTAAAATCGTCGTCGTGACCGGCGGCGCCCAGGGTATCGGCAAAACGATCGCCGAAGAATTTCGCAAAGAAGGCGCGGTGGTCTGCGTCATCGATCGGCAGTCGGGCGTCTATTTTACGGGAGACCTCTCCGAGCGGGAGGTGCTGGAGCGCTTTGCCGATCAGGTCATCCGGAATCACGGCCATGTGGATATCCTCATCAACAACGCCCTGCCGCTGATGAAGGGCATCGACGCGTGCACCTACGAGGAATTTGAATACGCCTTGAAGGTGGGCGTCACCGCACCGTTTTATCTTTCGAAGCTGTTTCTGCCGTATTTTGCCGCCGGCGCTTCCATCGTCAACATCTCCTCCTCCCGGGACCGCATGAGCCAGCCGCAGACCGAAAGCTACACTGCGGCCAAAGGCGGCGTCTCGGCGCTGACCCATGCGCTGGCGGTCAGCCTGGCCGGGCGGGTGCGGGTCAACGCCG
>JAQVCU010000038.1 GCA_028689635.1 Oscillospiraceae bacterium | reverse complement strand
GATGTGACGCCGGAAAAGCTGGACTGGCTCTACCACAACATCGCTTGCCGCAGCGCCATCAAGGGAGGGGATAGATCCGCCCGGGAAGAGCTGGAAGAGATCGTCCAGCTTTTGCGGGAGGATCCGGCTATCCGCCACTGCCCCCACGGGCGGCCAGTGTGCATCATTTTTTCCAAACGGGATTTTGAAAAGCAGTTTGGCCGCGTCTAAAAGATCTAAAAGAGTTGTTCAAAGAGGTTTTTATGGATACGACGGATAAAATTTCGCTGCTCGCGCTGGTGGGGCCCACGGCCTCCGGCAAAACGCGGCTGGCGGTGGATCTTGCCCTCGCTTTTGACGGTGAAGTTGTCTCGGCCGATTCGATGCAGGTCTACCGGCATATGGATATCGGCACCGCTACGCCGACAGAAGAAGAAAAACAAGGCGTGCCCCACCATATGATGAATATTTTGGAGCCGGGAGAGGCCTTTAGCGTCGCCCAGTATGTGCAGCAGGCCCGCCAAGTGATCGCAGAGATCCACAGCCGCGGAAAGCTGCCGGTTTTGGCGGGGGGGACTGGGCTCTATGTTTCCTCCCTGCTCAACCATATCCTTTTTGAGGAAAACCGCAGCGACCCGGCCATTCGAGAGGAACTGACCCGGCAGGCGGAAAGAGAAGGGGCTCTGGTTTTGTGGGAGGAGCTTTCCCGTATTGATCCAGCCCTCGCAAAAGAGCTTCACCCCAATAATTTAGGCAGGGTTATTCGGGCCATCGAGGCCTACCGTCTGACCGGCGTTCCCATGAGCGTCCAGCGGGAGCGCTCCCGCCGGGAACCGTCTCCCTACCGCTCTCTTGTGCTGGGGCTTTCCTTTCGAGACCGCCAGATTTTGTATGACCGCATCGACCGCCGGGTAGATGCCATGCTCTCTAATGGTCTGCTGGAAGAAGTGCGCGCCCTGTCGGAACGGTCTTCCGCCACGGCGGCTCAGGCCATTGGCTACAAGGAATTTTTTCGCTATTTAAGCGGGGAAGAGACGTTGGAAATCGCGGCGGAGCGGGTGCGGCAGGAATCCAGGCGATATGCCAAACGACAGCTGACCTGGTTTCGGCGGATGGAAAATGTCCGCTGGCTTTACACGGACGATTTTAAGGACTATAATGGGTTAAAAGAAGAAGCCTGCGAGCAGGCGCGGTTTTTTCTAAATGGGGCGCAGGCCCGGTAGCCGTTTTTTAGGATAAAAACAGGGATGACCCTGTTTTGCTCTTTTATTTTATTTTATTTCCCGGTTCTGTGTACCGGGCCAAAAAGTAGGAGGAAAGAAAAATGGTAAAAAGCATGAATCTACAGGATGTTTTTCTGAACCAGGCAAGAAGAGAAAAGATCTCCATTACGATCTATCTGGTCAACGGGTTCCAGTTCAAGGGGACGGTAAAGGGCTTTGACAGCTATACGGTGATCCTGGATTCGGACGGGAAGCAAAACCTGGTCTACAAACATGCCATTTCCACGATCACGCCCTCCAAACACATCAGCATTTTAGATTCCGCCGACCGCGAAGACCCCGCAGAGTAAAAACTGGAAAGGCGTCTGTCGATGAATACGTTAAGCGGAAAAATTACGGCGGCGGTGCTGTCTTTGTTTTTGCTGGCCTATGTGGGCTTTAATGTGTGGCGGTATCTCTATTCGCCGGTCAAAACAGAGACGGTGATCGAATATACCATCCAGGATACCTTGCAGGTGAAAGGCCTGGTCATCCGGGACGAGATCCCGGTGGCGGCAAGCGCTTCCGGTGTGGTGCGTTATTATTACGACGACGGCGTGCGGGTGATCCCTGGCATGGCGGTGGCGGAAGTGCGGAAAAGCAGGGAAGACGTGCTCAACACCCATCGGATCGGTGAGATCGAGGAGGAGCTGGAGGCGCTGCGGCAGGTACAGGAGACGGGGGAGGTCGCCATCTCCTTCGATTTCGCCAAAAGGCAGGCCGACGAGGCGCTTTCCAAAATTATTGCCATGAACCTCACCGGCGTGACGGGAGAAAGCGGTGCGTTGTTTTCAGATCTTCAGACCGCGCTGAACAAGCGCCAGGCGATCACAGATCCCCAAATGGATTTTTCCGTCCGGATCAGCAGCTTGGAAGGGGAGAAGTCGGCTTTGGAAGGGGCCGGTTCCTCAGCGGAGGAGGTCATCACCGTACCGGAATACGGCTATTTTTCCAGCTATTGCGACGATGGGGCCCAAATCGTTTCCACCGGGATGCTGGAGGGGTGTACAGCAAAGGAACTCAACGAGCTGGCCGCCCGGAAATATTCGGTGGATAGCAGCCAGGTCGGTAAGGTGATCGAGGGCTATTCGTGGTACTACGCCGCCATGGTGGAGGCCGAGGAAGCGGAAAAATTTTCTTTGGGAGATCAGATTTCCCTCAACTTTAACATTTCTTCCCTTCGGGAGGTGCCGGGCACGGTATCCCGCATCATTCTCGATGAGGCCGACGGGCCGGCCGCGGTGATATTCAAATGCAATTATATGTCCCCGCAGCTTTCGTCGCTGCGAAACCCCAGCGTCCAGATCGAATTTAGAACCTACAGCGGCCTGCGGATCCCAAACCGGGCGCTGCGGTTTGAAGGGGATGTGCAGGGCGTTTACGTCAGCGACGGGCAGCAGATCCGTTTTAAAAAGGTGGATATTCTGTATGAAGGAGTCGATTTTGTCCTGGCCTCAACGGGCGCCAACGATTCCAGTTATGTCCAGCTTTATGACGACATTATTGTGGAAGGGACCGATTTGTATGACGGAAAACCTCTCAACGATTGATTCGCTGCCGGAAAACGCCAAACAGATCTGGGAACGGGTGGCCGAGGCTGCCCGTCAAAGCGGCCGCCGCCCGGAGGATATCCAGGTGCTGGCGGTGACCAAGACGGTTCCCTGGGAGCGGGTCAACCTGGCGGTGGAGCAGGGCTTTTCCGTTTTGGGAGAAAATCGCGTGCAGGAGTTTTTAGACAAATCCCCCCATTATCCTCCCGGCTGCCCGATCCATTTTATTGGACGGCTTCAGACCAACAAGGTAAAATACATTGCCGGTAAGGTGGCGATGATCCAGTCGGTCGACAGCCTTCGCCTTGCAAAGGAGATCGACCGCCAGGCGGAAAAGCATGGCCGCGTCATGGATATTCTGATAGAGGTCAACATCGGCAGGGAAGAGAGCAAGGGCGGCGTCCTGCCGGAGGATCTGGACGACTTTTTACAGGCGGTTTCCGTTATGCGGCATCTGCATGTGCGCGGGCTCATGGCGATCCCGCCGCAAAACGCCCACAGCGGGGCGGAAAACGAATATTTTTTGCAGATGCGGAAACTGTTTGTTGACATACGCAGCAAAAAAATAGATAATATTGATATGGATTATTTATCGATGGGCATGTCTGGGGATTTTGAGTCCGCTATTTTATGCGGGGCAAATATGGTGCGTATCGGGTCGGCCCTGTTTGGCGGAAGAAAATAAATACAGGAGGGATTTCGGCATGGGTTTAATGTCCAAATTCAAAGAATTTATGGGCTTTCCGGAAGAAGACTATGACGATGAAGAATATGAGGAAGAGGATTATCTTCCCAATGAGGATTCGGAGCGGGGAGACCGTGCCGAGCACGCGGAGCGCAGCGAGCGTTCGTCCAAAGGCGATTCGGCGGGCTACGGCGAAGGCGGCCGCCGCAATAAGGTAGTCAACATTCATGCTACCACTCAGCTTCAGGTCGTTTTGGTAAAGCCGGAGCGCTTTGACGACGCCCGTTCTGTTGCGGATCACCTCAACGCCAAACGCACGGTAGTCCTGAACCTGGAATCCACCAACAAAGACGTTTCTCGTCGCCTGATCGATTTTTTGAGCGGTGTTGCCTATGCGAACAACGGCCAGATCCAGCGCGTTGCCAACAGCACCTATATTATCACGCCCTACAACGTTGATATTATGGGAGACCTTTTGGACGAGCTGGAAAACAACGGCGTATTTTTTTAAGGGATGAATCTGCAAAATCTTTCTGCGGAGGAACAGCTGTTGGCGGCGAGGGTAGAGGATGCCATCACGGCGGCTGCGCAGCAAAATAGAATCAAACAGCTTGGTTTTTTGGACGAGAGGCAATGTGCGATTGCCGGGGAAATATGCCGCAAAAACCATTTTGAGCCTTTTCGTTTTTGGGGCGGCTATGAAGGCGCCTCGCGAGTGCTGCTGGGCTGCTTTCCGGATTATGTCGATCCGGAACAGACCGACGGGCTTTGGGAGATTTTGGGCCTTACGTTTCGCTATCGTCCGGTGGATAAGCTTTCCCATCGGGATTTTCTTGGGGCGCTGATGAGCCTGAAGGTCAAGCGGGAGACGATTGGGGATATTTTGGTGGGAGAAGGGATCTGCGTCCTTTTTGCCCTTCCTTCCGCCGCAGAACTGATCCTTTCAGAGGTTTCGAAGATCGGACGGGTGGGGGTGAGCGTCAGCGAAGAGCTGCCGCCGCAGCTGCCGCTGGAACAGAATCTCCTGCCGCTTTCCGGGACGGTGGCGTCCCCCCGGCTTGACGCCGTGGTGGCTTTTTTGACCAATGCGGGGCGGGAGAAAGCCCAGCAGATGATCCGACAGGGCCTGGTGGCCGTAAACTGTGAAGCGATGGAAAACGTCTCCGCCGCGGTGGATCCCGGCAGCCGTTTATCTATCCGGGGGTATGGGCGTTATCGGGTAGAAACCTTTGACGGCGTGACCAAAAAGGGTCGCCTGCACATCACGGCCAGTCAATATCAATAAAAAAGGGGAGATCCATTATGCTGACTCCAAGCGATATTTTAAACCGCAAATTTGAAAAAACCGCCGTTTTCGGCTATCGTCCGGATGACGTAGAAGTGTTTTTAAACGAGGTCGCCAACGATTATGCAAGCCTTGCGCGGGAAAAAGAGGAGCTTGAGGATAAGCTGGAAGTCCTGGCCTCCAAGCTTGAGGAATACCGCGCCGACGAAGAAAGCCTGCGCATGGCGCTGTTGGGCGCGCAAAAGCTGGGCGACAGCATCGTCAAAGAATCCAAAGCAAAGGCGGACGCCATTTTGCATGAGGCGACGATCAAGTCGGAACATGCCCTGGAAGCCAATCAGGCAAGGCTGGAAAAGGAAAAGATGAATCTGGCGCGGATGCAAAAGGAAGTCAGCAGTTTCCGCAACCGGCTGCTTGCCATGTATAAAAACCACCTGGAACTGATCAGCGCACTGCCCAGCAGCAGCGAGAACACAGTGGAGAAAGCGCAGGCCGCGCCCTCCGAGGACGCGGAGCCGATTGTACAGGAGGCGGCGCCTGCCGAGACGGTTCTGGATGAAGATCCGGCGGCGGAGGCGGTTGCAGAGCAGGTGGCGGAAGAGGAACCGGAGAACGGCGGCAGCGACGTTTTTGAAATTGAGCCGGACATTTCGGAAGAAGAAACCAAGACTCCCCGGCGGGAATCCCGGTTTGGCCAGCTTAAATTTGGCGCAGGTTATGACCTTGCGCGGGAGGACGAGCCTACTTCCCGCGGCTCCCACAGCAGAAGAAGATAAATTTGGATTGCGGTGTGCCGTTTGACACACCGCAATTTGGTGTTCGTTGGCTTCATAAAAATTCTCAGGGGGAAAAATAGTGTCATATATCATCCTTGCGGCAGCGGTGGTGCTGGTGGGGATCGACCAGCTGATTAAGTATTGGGCGGTTACGGAACTGGCCCAGGTCGGGACGATCCCGCTTTTTGAAAACATTTTGCATTTGACCTATGTGGAAAACCGGGGGGCTGCTTTCAGCCTGCTTTCCGGGCAGCAGTGGCTGCTTATCCTGGTTACCGGCGTGATGCTGGCGGCCGGGATCTGGCTTTTGCTGAGCGGCCGTTTGCACAGCAGGTTTTTGATGTCCTCGGTGGGCCTGGTCATTGCCGGCGGCGTGGGAAATCTGATCGACCGGGTGATCAACGGGTTTCGCTTTGCAAAGCCCGGGGTGGAATTGTCTTTTTGGGAGCATCTGGGCAACAGCTTTGTGATCGATTATATTGATTTTCGCGCCATTAATTTTGCCGTGTTTAATTTTGCGGATTGCTGCGTGGTGATCGGGACGATCCTCATCGCGGCTTATGTCCTTTTTGCGGACGCTCAAAAAGCCAAGCTTCAGAAAGAGAAAGACAAAAGTCCGGAAAAGGATACGGAGGAAACGGATTGAAACAGCTGGATTTTTGCGTTCTGCCAGAGGAAGACGGGATCCGTCTTGATAAATGGCTTTGCGGAAAGATCCCGGAGCTGACTCGTTCCGGGATCCAAAAGCTGTGCGATGACGGGGCGGTGTGTTGCCGCGGGAAGGCAGTCCCCAAAAGCTATAAAGTAAAATGCCTTGACAGCATTGCGGTGACCATCCCGGATGTGCGCGCCTTGGACGCAAAGGCAGAGGATATCCCTTTGGAGATTGTTTATGAGGATAAAGATCTCCTGGTGGTCAACAAGCCAAAGGGGATGGTGGTCCATCCGGCGGCGGGCAACTATGAGGGGACGCTGGTCAACGCACTTTTGCACCATTGCAGCGGCCAGCTTTCCGGCATCAACGGCGTGGAGCGCCCGGGGATCCTCCATCGCATCGACAAAAACACCAGCGGCCTTTTGCTGGTGGCCAAGACCGATTTTGCCCATCTGCGCCTGGCGGAGCAGGTGAAAGCCCATTCTATGACCCGTATGTACGAGGCGGTGGTATACGGCAGGATGAAAGAGGCGGACGGTACTGTGGACGCCCCCATTGGACGAGACCCGGCCCATCGCAAAAAAATGACGGTGACGCCGCTGCATTCCCGCACGGCGGTGACCCATTATCACACGGTCTGCCAATATCAGGGCTTTGCCCACATCCAGTGCCGGCTGGAAACCGGCCGCACCCATCAGATCCGGGTGCATATGGCCTATTTGGGGCATCCGCTGGCGGGAGATGACGTATATGGGCCCAAAAAAGTGATCCGGGAGCTCAATGGTCAGTGCCTGCATGCCCGGACGCTGGGTTTTGTCCATCCCCGAAGCGGAGAATCTTTGGAATTTACCAGTGATCTGCCGGAGTATTTTACCCATTTTTTGGGAACCCTTCGGCCATAGACCCCCTCAGGAGGAGATGTTAATTTGCTGTCTGATTATTTGATCGTTTCTGATGTGGACGGTACGCTGTTAAACCATGACGGCACGATCTGTCCGCGAACCCTGGAAGCGGTGCACCGCTTTATCGCTGAAGGCGGAAAATTTTCTTTGGATACTGGCCGGGTGCATTTTCATTGCGGGGAGCTTTTGGAGACTCTGGGGATCAACATCCCGTCCATTCATTGCAATGGCGGCTATTTGTACGACAACGCTGAAGATCATGTGCTGGATCCGACCTATCTTCCCAGGAAGGCCCGCGCGCAGCTGCTTGCTGTAGTGAAGGAGTTCCCGGACGTCTGCCTGGCGGTGTTTACGGAAGATGAATTCTGCCGCCTGAACGATCCCCAGGGGGAGAACGATTCCTGTCGCCGCCTGCGCTGCGAACTGCGCAGGACGGAAGCGGAGGAGATCCCCGGGGAGTGGCACAAGGCCCTTTTCTTTCGGGATGAGGACAAAATGGCAGAGCTTCACACCTATTTAAACGCGCATCCGATTTCGGGATGTTATCATGTTAATTCCAATGCCGAGCTATGCGAAGTAATGGCGGAAGGGGTCAGCAAGGGCAATGGGCTGCGTAAACTGGCCAGGCATTTGAGCATCCCCATTGAACGCACCTTTGCCATTGGGGATTATTTTAACGATGTTTCCATGTTGCAGGCGGCTGGCGTCTCTGTGGCAGTGGGAGACGGCGCGCCGGAGGTGGCCGCCATGTGCGATATGGTGGTGGGCGCCTGCGCCGACGGCGCTGTGGCCGACCTGATCGAATATATCGAGAGGCTGGAAGGGCTTCGCTGACCGGTACCGGATTGTCAAGCCGGTCAAATTGTAGTACACTGTGGCTGTAGTGAAGTGTTCCGATATCTGGTGGAATTGTGCCCTCAGTGGATCAGGGACATTATAAATGGAGGTATGTATCATTGGATGAACAATTGAAACGCGAGCTCAAGAAAAAAGCCTGCAGGATCCGACTCGGTGCCGTCGAGGGTGTATTCTGCGCAAAAGCCGGGCACCCGGGCGGCGCTCTTTCCATGGCGGACATTTTGGCCTATCTCTATTTTAAAGAGATGCGCGTAGATCCCGCCAACCCCGCGTGGGAAGACCGTGACCGCTTTGTGCTTTCCAAAGGCCATGCCTGTCCCAGCCTTTACGCGGCGTTGGCGCTGCGCGGTTTCTTCCCCATGGAGGAGATGAAGACCTTGCGCCACCCCGGCGCGATGCTGCAGGGACATCCTGACATGAAACATATCCCCGGCGTGGATATGACCACCGGCTCTCTGGGTCAGGGCGTTTCCGCCGCCTGCGGAATGGCTCTGGCAGGCAAGATCTCCCGCAAAGACTACCGCGTTTACGCTATTTTGGGGGACGGGGAGATCGAAGAAGGCCAGGTTTGGGAGAGCGCCATGTTTGCCGCCCACAACAAATTAGACAACCTCTGCATTTTTGTGGACAACAACGGCCTGCAGATCGATGGCCGCGTGGCGGATGTCTGTTCGCCTTATCCGATCCCAGAGAAATTTGCGGCTTTTGGCTTCCATACCATCACCATCAACGGCCACGATTTTGACCAGATCGAAGCCGCGGTGAAGGATGCGAAAATGACAAAAGGCAAACCGACCGCTATCATTGCCAAAACCATTAAGGGCAAAGACGTATCCTATATGGAAGACAATGTCAACTGGCACGGCGCCGCACCCAATGCGGAGCAGTATGAGATCGCGGTAGAAGATTTGAAGGCGGTTCTGGCCGGTTTGGAGGATGAATAAATGGCAGAGATCATAAAAAAAGCAACGCGTGAAAGCTATGGCGAGGCCTTGACGGAGCTCGCCGAAGAATTCCCGGAGCTGGTGGTGCTGGACGCCGACCTGGCGGCTGCCACAAAGACCGGTATTTTCAAGAAAAAATATCCGGAGCGCTTTTTTGACTGCGGCATTGCCGAAGCGAATCTGATCGGCGTGGCGGCGGGCCTTGCCTCCTGTGGAAAGATCCCCTTCGCTTCCTCCTTCGCCATGTTCGCTGCGGGAAGGGCCTATGAGCAGATCCGCAATTCTGTGGGCTATCCGCATCTCAATGTAAAAATCGGCGCCACCCACGCGGGTATTTCGGTGGGGGAGGACGGCGCTACGCATCAGTGCTGTGAGGATATCGGCTTAATGCGTACCATTCCGGGCATGGTCATCCTCAATCCGGCCGACGACGTAGAAGCGAAAGCTGCCGTTCGTGCCGCCATCCTGCATAAAGGGCCGGTGTATCTGCGTTTCGGCCGCCTGCCGGTACCGGTGCTCAACGATCCGGCAACTTATCATTTTGAGATCGGCCGCGGCGTTACCCTGCGGGACGGCAAGGATATTACCATCATCGCCACCGGTCTGATGGTGGCGGAGGCGGTCACCGCCGCCGCCGACCTGGAGAAGGAAGGGATCGACGCCCGGGTGATCAACATTCACACCATTAAGCCCATCGACCGGGAGATCGTCCTGAAGGCAGCCCGGGAGACCGGGAGGATCGTGACGGTGGAGGAGCACAGTGTGATCGGCGGCCTGGGTGAAGCTGTCTGTGGGGTCGTTTGCGAGGAGTATCCGGTTCCTGTTGCGCGCATCGGCGTAGAGGACCGCTTTGGTTATTCCGGTCCGGCAGCCGTTTTGCTCAAACAATTTGGGCTTTGCGCGGAAAATATCGTTTCGACAGTAAAAAAAGCGCTGAACAAATAATCAAAACACGAAAACCGCCTTTTTCAAACGAAAAAGGCGGTTTTGTAATGGGGGTAAACGGATGAAAAAGGCCGGCGGAATATCCGACGAAGATCTGCTGTACAACGCGGCGGAACTGATCCAGCTGTGTGATGAAGAGGGAAAGCCCGCGGGGGTTATGGAACGCCGCCGCGCCCATCAGGAAGGAAAGATCCATCTGGTGGTACATCTGTGGCTTTTTTGCCGCGAGGCAGACGGGGATTTCCTGTATTTCCAGCAGAGGTCGATGCGCAAAAAATCCCAACCAGGCCTTTACGACCTGGCTTCTACAGGGCATGTGAGCGGCGGGGAAGAAGCCCTTGCGGCCGCGATGCGGGAGGCGGAAGAAGAGATCGGACTTATGGTACGGCGTCAGGAGCTGCGTTTTTTGGGGTTTACCAGGGAGGGCGGAGCGCCGCTTGAGGGCGGCGGCTTTGACCGGGAGGTCTGCGCGGTGTTTCTCTGCCGCAGAAACGCGGCGCCAATGCTGGCCCCTGGGCCGGAGGTGATCCGGATGGCAAGGATTTCGGTAACGGCGTTTGCGGCGATGGAAGAAGGCGGCACGGGCTCTGTGGCGGGGACAGACCCGCGTACTGGGGAAGAGCTCTATCTTACCAGGGAAATGTTTTGCCCCCATACGGGGGAGTTTGAACGCCTGGTGCGCCCGCAGATTGGATAACAAAAAGGGCTGGAAGGCACAACGCGCCTTCCAGCCCTTTGGATTTTTTACATGGTGCCGGAAAGCGCCCTTTCCAGCCAGATGCTGCCAATATCGATGGCGTTGTAAAGGCCCTCTTTCTCGCTTTTGCGGATGACCCGCTCCTTTGGCCGAAGGTCGGGATCGGTGGAAAGCAGCTGAACCGAAACCCGCTGTGCGGTGTCGACGCCGTTCACCTCTTTGCTGCTGAGGATTTGCAGCAATACGACATATTCGTCGGACATATCTCCGTAATAGAGGGTGTTTCCGGAACGAACCAACGGTTTGCCTTTATAGGTTAAAAACTTGTTTTCGTTTTTATCAGCCATACTATTTCCTCCTGTTAATAAGGACAGATGAACCTTCTCACATAAGGCCCATCTGTCGAATCGTTGTCATATAACTATAGTATACCACAAAGCAAAAAGCTTGTAAAATAAATAAAATATGAACAAAAATATGCGGCCAATTTGGCCGCATATCACAAAACTTATTCCCCTAAATAGGACTTAACCAACAGTTGCAGCAATTCGTCCCGGTCGATCCGGCGGATTAGGCTGCGGGCGTTGTTGTGGGTCGTGATGTAGGTTGGGTCTTCCGAAAGGATATAGCCGACGATCTGGTTGATGGGATTGTATCCTTTTTGACGAAGGGCGTCGTACACGGCGGTAAGAGTTTGCTTAATCTCTTTTTCCTGATCCTCGTGGATCGAAAAGGAAATGGTCGGCTCATGCATAGGATTGCCCTCCGTTCTGCCGCACAGCGCGGCCTATCTTGCGGTTGACAGCTGCCAAAACCCAGCTGGTATTCTTTTACTATAAAAATAGGATACACGAAAAAGGGAAAAATATCAAGGGTACAATTGGCGAACAATCTGTTGCTTTTTTGTAAAGTACGTCGAATCGTTTTTTTCCCGTTTGAAAAAGGCGCGGCTTTCGCCGCGCCTTCCTCAATTAAAGGGGAGAAAGGACAAAATCAGACGCGGAGGGTGATCCCGTGTTCCTCCAGGATCCGCAGAGCCTTTTGAACGGCGCGGTCGGTCTCTTCGTCGGTGAGGGTACGGTCGGCAGCGCGCATGGAGATGGTGTAAGCGACGCTCTTTTTGCCTTCTGGAACCTGCTGGCCGCGGTAGATGTCAAACAGCTGGATCTTTTCCAGTACCTTTCCTACCCCTTGACGGATGGCCTTTTCAATGAAGAGCACCGGAACGTCCTCATCGCACAGAAGAGCCAGATCCCGGGTGGAGGCGGGGAATTTAGGAAGGGAATGATAAGCTTTTTCGCTGTTGGCATGCTGGAACAGGATATTGCCGTCCAGACGCGCCACATAGGCGCGGGTGGAGATCCCATAATTGTCGGCGACCAAAGGATGCACTTCGCCTACGGTGCCAAGCTCCTCTTCACCGACAAGGAGACGGGCGCAGCGGCCGGGGTGATAGTAGGGCAGGGAGGACTCCGCCTGGACGTCCAGGCCGTCGATCCCAAGAACCTTCAGCAGCTCTTCGACGATCCCTTTGATGCTGTAGAAATCGGTGCTTGCGCCGTACATGCCGATGAGCACGACGGGGTTTTCCTCCGGCAGCTGATCCGGCTTGGTGGGGATATATTCGGTGGCGATCTCAAATATCGAGGCCTCGGGATTGCGGTTGTTGAAGTTGCGGGAGAGCACCTCCAACATAGAGGGGATGGCGATGGTCCGCATCACGCTGGTATCCTCGCCCAGAGGATTGGTAATGACGACGGAATTGCGCAGCTTGGAATCCAGGGGCAAACGGATCTTATCGTAATATTTAGGGCTGATAAAGGAATAGGTGGCAACCTCAGAACAGCCCTGGGCCAGCAAAGTGTTGGAAATGGTGCGTTCAAACTTCTGATAGTCGGTCAGGCCGCCGGCGGCTACGCCGCGGATGGCGGTAACAGGGATCTTGTCATAGCCGTAAATGCGGGCGATCTCCTCCGCGATATCCGCCTTGTGCTGCAAGTCTGCACGGAAGGAAGGGACAATAATATTGTCGCCATCCATCTTGCATTTCAGCTCCTCTAAAATCCGTACCATTTCCGCCCGGGGAAGATCGATGCCGAGGAAGCGGTTGGTCCATTCCGGTTCCAGAAGGATCTTGACCGGCTCATGGGCAGAATGATCCACGTCGATCATACCGCCGATCACTTCGCCGGCCCCCAGCAGCTCAACCAGTTCGCAGGCGCGCTGGATGGCGGGCAGACAGGTATTGGGGTCAAGGCCTTTTTCAAAGCGGCCGGAACTTTCGGTGCGAAGCCCCAGCTTTTTAGAAGTGATGCGCACAGAACTGCCCAAAAAACAGGCGGCTTCGAAGACGATGGTATTGGTGTTTTCGTTGATCCCGCTGTATTCGCCGCCCATAACGCCGGCCACAGCGGAAGGATCTTTTTCATCGGCGATGACCAGCATATCCGGGGTGAGCTCTCGTACCACGCCGTCCAAGGTGGTGATGGTCTCGCCGGGTTTGGCGTTGCGCGCGATGATCTTGCCGCCTTTTACGTACTGATAATCGAAGGCGTGCATGGGGTGACCGTATTCCAGCATCACATAGTTGGTGATGTCAACGATGTTGTTGATGGGGCGGACGCCGCTGGCGCGCAGGCGTTCCCTCATCCAGCGGGGCGACGGCTCAATTTTGATGTTTTTTACCATGCGGGCCATATACCGCTGGCAGAGCTGAGGATTCTGTACCTCTACGGAGAGATATTGTTTGATGTCCTCGACGCCGGCGGAGACAGAGGGAGTGTGCAGGTTCAGCGGTTTTCCAAAGGTGACGGCGGCTTCTCGGGCAAGGCCGATGACCGACAGGCAATCCGGGCGGTTGGAGGTGATCTCGAATTCAACGCAGGTATCGTTCAGGCCGATGGCAGAACGGATGTCCTCGCCGGGCTGGCAGTCTTCCTCCAACAGGAAAATACCGTCCTCAATGGCGTAGGGAAAATCGTGGGCGGTAAGGCCCAGCTCACCGAGGGAGCACATCATGCCGTTGGATTCCACCCCGCGCAGCTTCCCCTTTTTGATCTGTTTGCCGCCAGGCAGCGTGGAGCCATCCAGGGCCACGGGCACCATGACGCCCGCATGGACATTGGTAGCGCCGGTGACGATCTGCACGGGAGTTTCCGCGCCGACCTCTACTTGGCAGACAACCAATTTTTCGGCGTCCGGGTGCTTTTCTACCGAAAGGACCCTGCCGACGACAACCTTATCGATCTCCGCGCCCTCGACCTCATACCCTTCCACTTTGGAGCCGGACATGGTCATTGCCTCGGAAAACGCGCGGGGAGACATTTTAATATCCACATAATCGGATAACCATCTCATTGACAAATTCATTTGTTATCCCTCCTGTTAAAACTGATTGAGGAACCGCAGGTCGTTCTCGTAGAACAGCCGCAGGTCATCGATGCCAAAGCGCCGCATGACAATGCGCTCCAGGCCGATCCCGAACGCAAATCCGCTGTAAACTTCCGGGTCGATGCCGCAGTTTTCCAGCACCTTGGGGTGTACCATACCGCAGCCGAGGATCTCGATCCAGCCCTCGCCTTTACACAGACGGCAGCCCTCGCCGTGGCAGGCAAAGCACATGCAGTCCATTTCAGCGGAAGGCTCGGTGAAGGGGAAATGATGGGGACGGAAACGGACAACGGAATCTTCCCCGTAAAGATGTTTTACAAAAATTTCCAAAGTGCCCTTTAGATCCGCCATGGTCACGCCCTTATCCACCACTAACCCCTCAATTTGATGGAAGAGAGGGGAATGGGTGGCGTCGACCGCATCGGAACGATAAACACGGCCGGGGGAAATAATACGGATCGGCGGCTGTTTCTTTTCCATCACGCGCACCTGAACAGGGGAAGTCTGCGTGCGCAGGAGGATGTTGTCGGTGATATAGAAGGTGTCCTGCGTATCCCGGGCGGGGTGGTCTTTAGGGATGTTCAGCGCTTCAAAGTTGTAATAGTCGTATTCCACCTCAGGCCCCTGCGCTACGTCGAAGCCCATGCCGAGGAAGATCTCCTTCACTTCGTCCAGAACCTGGGTCAGGGGATGCTTTTTGCCGATGGCACGAAGGGTACCGGGCATGGTAACGTCGATCTTTTCCGCCTTCATTTTATGCGCGGTCAGCTCTTCTTTCAGCTCGGCGGTGCGGGCGTCGATATGCTCCTCAATAAAAGTGCGGATCTCGTTGGCCAGCTGGCCGATCACGGGACGTTCCTCCGCAGAAAGACCGCCCATTTGCTTCAGGATGGCGGTCAGTTCGCCCTTTTTGCCCAGATACTTGACGCGGAGAGCGTCAAGCAGCTTTAGGTCATGGGCCGCCGCAAGCTCAGAAACCGCCTTCTGGCGGATTTGCTCCAGCATGTTTTTCATAATTTGGCTCACCTCTCAAAATATTAGCTCAAAAAAATCGGTTGCTTTTTAGAAAAAACAGGGGGCGGTGGAACGCAAAAGAAAAAGCCTTCATCCCTCTTCCATAAAAAGGGACGAAAGCCGTCATGCGGTTTCCGCGGTACCACCCTGGTTTTTGACTCTGCAAAGAGCAAACACTCCTTAGCCCATAACGGGGGCTGCCCGTCAGCGCCTACTATCCGGTTCAGCGCTGCCGCTCATGAGTGAACTTCAGGACCGAAACCCATCCAACCCGCTTTCAGCCAATGGCGGATCTCTCTTTTAGAGGGCCTTGCGGAACTTACTCTCTCAATCGTCGCGTTATCAAATGATATTAGCTATTAGCATAGCACATTTTGTATCCGGATGCAAGATACATTCCATTTGAATTTTATATTTTGCTATGGTATAATAACTACGCTATAGTTATTATACCTGATTTCGATGGCCGCCCTACGGGCATGGCCAATTATCCCATTTGCGCTTCGCGCCCATGGTATAATAACTACGCTGTAGTTATTATACCTGATTTCGATGGCCGCCCTATGGGCATGGCTGATGATAGGGCAAATGGATCCATCAAATATGGCGGAGTACTGTCAAGCGGTTGCGTACGATATCCCGGCGGGCAAGGGAGAACCCCGCGGGGCGCGGCGTGTACAAAATTGCAAAAGCATGGTGCGGGCCAAAATATAAGGAGCGAAATATTATGAACGAACCTTTTTCCGATGTTTTTATCGAGCACCTGGTCAAAAAGAAAAATACCCCCTTGGAATGGCTGCTGCGGGTGCTGATCCTTTTGGGCGCGGCGCTGCTCTCGGTGATCCTTTTCATGTTTTCCGGGTATCTTGGCGTATTCCAAACCTTTGCGCTGATGCTGATCGCCGGTGTGATTTACGGCGCATGGTATATTTTTACCAGCTTTAATGTGGAATTTGAGTATTCCATCACCAACGGTGAAATGGATGTTGATAAGATCATAGCCCAGCGCAAGCGCAAGCGCCTTATTTCCGTCAAATGCAAAGATTTTGAGACCTTTGGCCGTTATAAGCCCGAGGAACATGCCGGACGGAATTACCAGACCAAAATTTTGGCGTACGACAGCGCCTCTTCGGATGACGCATGGTACTGTACTTTCCGCACAACGGCCAATGGCAACACCCTGCTGGTTTTCAACGCCACCGATAAAATGCTCGGCGCGATGAAAACGACAATGCCCAAACCCCTGGTATTTGAAAATTTTGTCAAACGGCCAGTCCAGTAAAAAACACAGCGGGATGGTGGATGTTATGATATTGGGCACCGGGATCGATATGGTCGAGATCGGCAGAATACGCAAGAGTATGGAAAACCCTCGTTTTTTAACGAGGGTATTTTCATCAGAAGAACAGGAGCTCTTTCGTGAAAGAGGGTTCCCGCCGCAGACGGTCGCGGCGAATTTTTGCGCGAAAGAGGCGTTTTCCAAGGCGTTGGGAACCGGCCTTCGCGGTTTTGCGCTTTCTGAAATATCTGTTTTGAGGGACGAGTTGGGAAAACCCTGGATAAAATTGGATGGAGCGGCGCTGGAGCTGGCAAAGCGGGGCGGATATAGCTTTTCGCTGAGCCTGACCCATACCCGGGAATATGCGGCGGCGGTGGTGATCTGCACCGGCTTGAAGGGGGAAGAGATATGAGGATCTTGACTGCGCAGGAAATGCGGAACCTGGAAGCCCTGGCGGTGGAGGAAGGCCTTAGTTACGAGCGTCTGATGGACAATGCCGGCAGTGCGGCTGCGGCCGCTATCAACAGAACGATCCCGGTGGACGGCCTGTCCTGCCTGATCGTTTGCGGAAACGGGAACAATGGCGGTGACGGCTTTGTCGTTGCCCGCCGTCTTGTGGAACGGGGCGCACGGGTGGCTGTGGTGTTGGTCCTGGGGCCGCCCAAAACCGAACAAAGCCTTGCTATGCTGGATCTGGTGCGGCAGATGGAGATCCCGGTGTGGAATGCGGCGCTGGAAAGCGAAGAGGTGCAAATTGCCCTGAGCCAGGCGGATATCATTGTCGACGCCATGTTGGGCGTTGGGTTTCACGGCGTTTTGCCAGAGCCCGCAGCGGCCATCTCCCAACAGGTCAACGCCGCCATTGCGGCGGTTTTTGCCATTGATCTGCCCAGTGGTGTGGATGCGGACAACGGTTTTGTATGTCCGGGCAGCATCCGGGCGGATTTTACCATTACCTTCGACAGCTTAAAGCCTGCCCATGTCCTGTATCCAGGGAAGGAAGCCATGGGGGAAATAGAGGCTGTGGATATTGGGATCTCTGACAAATGTCATGAAAAAGGAGCGATCTCGCATTTTTTGATCGATGAGGAGACGATCTTTTCCGGGCTGAAAAAGCGGACGCCGCATAGTCACAAGGGCTGCTATGGCAGGCTGCTGAACCTCTGCGGCAGTGCAAAAATGGCGGGCGCCGCGGTAATCTCGGCGCTTTCCGCCGCGCGATGCGGCGTGGGCATGCTGACGGTGGCTTCTGCCCCTCGGGCGCTGGCGGCGCTTAATGTCCGGCTTCCGGAGGCAATGACGATCTCGTTGGAAGAGACGCCGGAAGGGGAGATTGCCGCTTCCAACTTTCAGCGGCTGCAAAAGGCGCTTTCTCTGTCCAGCGCCTGTCTGATCGGCTGCGGCCTGGGGAACGGGCCGCAAACGCAGGAGCTGATTCCGGCTTTGGTCAAAACGGCGGCTTGTCCGCTGATCATCGACGCCGATGGCATAAACGCCCTGATCCCCAGCATAGATATTTTGCAGCAGGCAAAAGCGGCGGTCATCTTGACCCCGCATATGGGGGAGATGGCCCGGCTTTTGGGGTGTTCGGTGGCTGAATTGGAGGAGCACAGGATCCAATATGCGCTTCGTTTTGCCGAAGAACATAATGTTTTGTTGGTGCTGAAAAGCAGCACCACTACGGTGGTAACGCCAGAGGGGGCAGTGTTTATCAGCTCGGTTGGGAACGCTGGCCTTGCCCGCGGCGGCAGTGGAGATCTTCTTTCCGGGCTGATCGCCGCTTTTTGCGCGCAGGGATATTCTCCGCTGCAAAGCGCCGCTGCCGGCGTGTATCTTCATGGGGCCGCTGCCGACCGATGTGCGCTTCGGCTTTCCCAATATGCAATGCTCCCCACCGACCTGCTGGAGGATCTATCCCAGATCTTTTTGGAACATGGGTTTTGATTTTGCGCTGTCAGGAGGAGGGGCCCTTTTTGCACAAACGGCTTTTTATGCCTTTTGTGTTCCTGTAAAGGGAGAGTTTTGCCCTTGCGGGAAGAGATTCGTGTGCCGGCGGGGCCCTTCCGGGCCGTTGTCGCCATCCGTTCGCAGGAGGCTTTTGAGGCTGCTGCCGATCTTGTCCGCGATGCCGAGGGGAAATACACGTTTTTCTTTACCCGGCCGGAATCGTTGGCCGGGATGGAAATGTCGCTGGAAAACGGGGCGGTGGATATGCGCTATCTGGGTCTTTCGTCCGGCTTTCGAGAGGACGCCCTCCCCGATGGAGCCCCAATAAAAGCGATTGCCAGCGCTCTTACAGAGGCCGCAGGAGAGCCCTTAATCGAGGGAAGCTCCCCGGAGCTTTCTCTGAGTAACGGGGCGGATAGCCTGCGTTTGGAGCTTGACCCGGATACCGGTTTTCCGCTGAAGATCTCCTTTGCCTCTTTCGAAGTGGAGTTTCAAAGTTTTTCCGCCGATTTGGCTGTTCCGCCGTCTTAAATTTCAAAAAGCCCCGCTAAGCTGTGCGCGGCTTAGCGGGGCTTTTGTTGCAAAACGAGGCGCTCCCTCATAAAATAGAAGTGCACAGCGCTTCTGTGCGGTCAGCCGGCGTCTAAAAATTTGCAGCAGCTGATTATTTTCGGGCTTCCGCGGTAAAAATAAAAGCATCAAACAAATGCGGAGCGTGATCAGCATGACGATCAAAAGAGGAGACATTTATTATGCGGATCTGAGCCCTGTCGTCGGCTCGGAACAAGGGGGGATCCGGCCGGTCCTCATTGTCCAGAACGACGTTGGGAACAAATACAGTCCTACGGTCATTGCAGCGGCCATTACCAGCCAGAAGGAAAAATCAAAACTGCCGACCCACATTGAGCTATATTCTGAAAATTGCGGCCTCTCTCGGGATTCCATCGTTCTTTTGGAGCAGATACGCACCATCGATAAGCGGCGCCTAAAAGAAAAAATGGGAAGGCTGGACGGCGGTTCGATGGATCAGATCAACCACGCCCTCTCGATCAGTTTCGGCCTGGAACAGGGCGGACAGCAAAGGACTACATAAAAGGAAGGATGGATACGGTTCTGAAACCGGCGCGGCGCACATATTGTTTGCCGCGCCGGTTTTTGCTGTCCAAGGCACGCGGCTCATCCCCCAAAAGGGAGGATAAGCGGCCGATCGACGGGGCCCGGCAGCCCACTGGAAAGAAGGCGCAGCTTTTGAGTATTGCGTCCCTGCTGCTGATGGCGCTGGGCTTATCCATGGACGCCTTTGCCGTGGCGGTGACCAACGGCATCTGCTTTGCCCGCGCCGGAAAGAAAGAAGCTTTTTCCACCGCTTTTGCCTTTGGTTTTTTTCAGGGGATGATGCCCTCCATCGGATATTTTGCGGGCAGAAGTTTTCTGGGCTGTTTGCGGTTATGGGCAGATTGGGTCTCCTTGCTGCTGCTCGGATTCATCGGCGGAAAGATGATTTGGGAGGCATTGCGGGAGCTGAGGGCCCCACAGCCCTGCGAAACCGGCCTGCGCCTTTCCCTTCGGCTGTTGCTGATCCAGGCGGCCGCTACCAGTGTAGACGCGATGGCGGCCGGGGTGGGGCTTGCCGCCCAGGGGGAAGGGATTATTCTGGCGGCTCTTTTGACGGCGATGGTCGCCTTCGGTTGTTCTCTGGCCGGAGTTTATCTGGGGCGGCGCTGCGGCATGTTTTTGCGACAGAAGGCGGAGATCTTTGGCGGGGCGCTCCTCATTTTGCTGGGACTCAAGATCTTTTTCGGCAAATAATTGGCTCAAAGGGCGTTGTTTCTTGACTTTGCAAGGGAATTGCTTTATGATAAAAATTGTGTTTTAACAGGTAAAATCAGTAAAGCAAATTTTCAGCAGGCTGTCCCCGAGGGTTTGGATACAAAAGAGGGGCGGGACGGCGGAACGGAGGAAAAAAGTGTTCTGGCAAAAAGAAATTGAAACCATGAAACGGCCGGATCTGGAGGCGCTTCAGCTGGAAAGGCTGAAACAGGTAGTAAAACGTTGTTACGAAAACGTCCCGTTTTATCATAATCGTTTGGAAAAGGCGGGCGTTACGCCGGATAAGATCAAGACTCTTTCTGACATCCAGTATATTCCCTATACCACAAAAGACGATATCCGGGATACATACCCTTACGGGCTCTTTGCAGCGCCGATGAAGCAGATCGTCCGCATCCACGCTTCCTCCGGCACCACCGGAAAACCCACCGTGGTGGGCTATACCCGCGCCGATTTGGACATGTGGGCCACGGTCGTGGCGCGCCTGTGCACCGCAGTAGGCGCCACCGATGAGGATATCGCCCAGATATCCTTCGGTTATGGCCTGTTTACCGGGGCCCTGGGCCTTCATTATGGACTGGAAAAAATCGGGGCGGCCATTGTGCCGGCTTCCAGCGGAAACACGGAAAAGCAGATCATGCTGCTGAAGGATTTTGGCGTTACCACCCTCATCAGCACGCCTTCCTACGCGCTTTATATGGCGGAAGTTGCCCGAGAGATGGGCTACAGCAAGGAGGATTTTAGCCTGAAACTGGGGCTGTTCGGCTCTGAGGGCTGTACAGTGGAGATGCGGCAGAAGATCGAAGACGAGTGGGGGCTGTTTGCCACCGATAATTACGGGATGAGCGAACTGATCGGCCCCGGCGTCTCCGGCGACTGCGAATACCGGACAGGCATGCATGTGGCGGAAGACCATTTTCTGCCGGAGATCATCGACAGCGCCAGCGGCCAGGTGCTGGAAGCGGGGGAGACCGGAGAACTGGTGGTCACCACCCTTACAAAAGAGGGCTTCCCGATCCTGCGCTACCGGACAAAGGACATTACCCGTCTTAACTATGAGCCCTGCCGCTGCGGGCGTACCCATGTCCGTATGGATAAGATCAAAGGCCGCGCCGACGATATGCTGAAGATCCGCGGCGTCAATATTTTCCCCTCCCAGGTGGAGAGCGTCCTGATGCAGATCCAGCAGATCGGGCCTCAGTATCAGCTGGTGGTTCGCCGCCATGGGTTTATGGATCAGCTGGAAGTAAAGGTAGAGCTGTTGGAGGCAAACCTGGAGAAATATTCCGAGCTGGAGACGATCCAGAACAACGTCCGTTCCCGCCTGAAAACGGTGCTCGGCATCGATACCCATGTGACGCTTGTAGAGCCAAAATCCCTTGAGCGCACAGCGGGGAAGGCCAAACGCGTCGTCGACCTGCGCAACGAAACCAAATAATAACCTGTGCCAGCGCACAGCCAAGGAGGAACATCTGTGAAAAGACTAATGCTTGGAAACGAAGCCGTGGCCCGAGGCCTTTTTGAGGCCGGGTGCAGAGTCGTTTCCAGTTATCCCGGAACCCCCAGTACCGAGATCACGGAATTTGTCAGCAAATACCCGGAAGTGTATGCCGAGTGGGCCCCCAACGAAAAAGTAGCGGCGGAGGTGGCCATCGGCGCTTCGATCGGCGGCGCCCGCAGCTTTTGCGCCATGAAGCACGTGGGCCTGAATGTGGCGGCCGATCCCCTTTTTACCGCCAGCTATACCGGCGTTGGCGGAGGGCTCATCCTGGCCGTGGCCGATGACC
>JAQVCU010000002.1 GCA_028689635.1 Oscillospiraceae bacterium | reverse complement strand
AAGCCCTCCTCGTTGTATCCGCCCATCATGCCCCCGGCCACCGCGTCGGAAAACAGCTCCTGCCGCAGCTGCAGCAGGGGCGGCTCCCCCTTTTTCGCTTCTGCGGATAGGATCATGTGGACCGTCACCAGCCGGCTTTCGCCCTCCTGCTCTGCGGCGCTTGCCGAGATGCAGACGACCCTTTCCCAGCCGGTTCCGCATATCTTTGCTTTGAGGACGGCGCTGCCGGGCCCTTCTCCCAGGGAAAAGGCGCGTTCCTCCAATACCTCTACCCGGCAGGCCTCGGGGAACCACGCGGATTCCCTCCGCAGAGCCTCCCGCGCCCGCTCCGGCCCCTGGATCTCCACGCCGTCCGGGGCGCCGATCCAGCAGTCCCGATCCGAAAGAAGCGCAAACGCCTTTTCGACGTCCCGCTCCCCAAAAAAGCTTACGCAAAAACTTTTGACCAGTTCTAAGGCGCTTTTCATTTTGATTCCCCCTGAAGTTGAGGGGCCGTCTGGCGCATCTCGCCGCTGGTGGCCGCCGCGTTGATCAGCGCCCGGGAGAGCCGCCGCTGGATGACCTCCATCTGCGGCGGCAGGGTAAGGACATCCTTGACCCGCAGCTGCATTGCTTCTCTCAGCTGTTCCATATTCCCCTCCCGGCACACCGCCAGGATCGGGACGCGTTCCCCGCCGCCCTGTTCCAGGATATAGCGGTAAAATTCGTCGGAATCTTCCATCACCTTTTTGGCCGTATCCATGCAGATCACGCGGATGCGCTCGCGGTAATGCTCAAAGGCGCTTGCCAGCTCCTTGTAGCTGGTGATGCTGGCAAAGGCCGCTCCTTCCCCAAAGGCAAGGGCGATGGCCGGATAAAGCTGCGGGTCCTCCCCGCAGACCAGCACGATGGGTTTGTCGTCGTCCACGATCGGCGGCACCCGTTCCCCATACACCACCACCTGGCTCTTTCCGTTGTTTTTGGCCTCGTACAGGGCCTGATCGGCGCGCCCAAACAGCGTCTCCACCGTGTCTCCCCTCTCGGAGTGGGAAAGCCCGATGCTGACGCTGACGCTGACGTTGAGCAGCTTGGAGCAGCTCAGGGTGATATTTTTCATCAGCTCCACGGCCTTGCGTTTGGCCACTTCCACATTGGGCAGGCGGGTCATCAAAACCACGAACTCATCGCCGCCAAACCGCCCCAGAATATCCGTTTTCCGAAAAACGCCGACCATCTCCCCCGCGACGCAGTTGATCACGGCATCCCCGGTCAGATGTCCATAGCGGTCGTTGATCTCTTTAAAGTTATCGATGTCCAGCACCATCAAAGCCTCCTTGTCATCCGGAAGGCTTTCCAGGATCCTGACGACCAGGGACTTGAAGGACATCTTGTTCAGCAGGCTGGTGGAGGCGTCCAGTTCGCTTTTTTTGGTATATTCCAGCTCGACGGAATCGAAGACAGAGCTCCGGCGGCTGATCTCCATGATATGTCCCACCCGGGCAGCGATGATCTCCTGTACAAAGGGCTTGGTGATGTAGTCGTAAGCGCCCTCCCGGAAGGCCTCGATCTGATCCTCCTGGGTGTCGTTGGCCGTGATCATCACCTTGGGGATGGCGGCAAGGGCGCTGTCGTGACGGCAGTAACGCAGAAATTCCAGCCCGCTCATGCCCTCCATCATGTTGTCCACCAGGATCAGGCGCACCTTGCTGCCGCTATACTGCAGGTAAGCCAGGCCCTCCTCCGCGCTTTCGCACAGGTGGACATGGTATTTGTCTTTGAATATCTCCTGCAGCACGATGCGGTCGGTCTCGCTGTCGTCGATGACAAGGATGGTCATGTTGTAGCGGGGAACGGCCTCTCCCACGGCAGGGACCGGTTCTTCCTCCCCGCTGGCCCCCGCCGCTTTCAGATAGGTCTCCTCATATTCCTCCCGGGAATGGGCTTGGAATAGTAAAATCCCTGGATGAAATCGCAGCCGGCCCCCGCCAGGAAGTCCCTCTGCCGCCGGGTCTCCACCCCTTCCACCACAACGCTCATGCCCAGCCAATTGGCCATGCGGATCACGCTGGAGAGGATGATCTCCCCCCGGCCCGCCTCATCCTTGACCGGCAGGAACTTCATATCCACCTTCAGCACATCCACCCGGATGCGCTTGAGGGTGTTCAGGGAGGAGTAACCGCTGCCAAAGTCGTCCATCATAATGGTGAAACCGGCCTCGTGCAGCGCCCGGATGGTTCCTTCCATCAGCTCGGGGTTGGTCATATAGGCGCTCTCCGTCACCTCCAGATGAAGCAGGGAGGGCGGGATCTGATAGGTTTTCACCAGCTCTGTCATCATCTCCGCCAGCTGCGGGTTGTACAGGCTGATGCGGGAAATGTTAACCGAGACGGGATACATGGTCCGGCCTTCGCTCTGCCACTGGCTGAGCATCCGGCAGGTTTCTTCCCATACATAATAATCTAGCTTCGGGATAAAGCCGTTCTTTTCAAAAATGGGGATAAATTCCCCCGGGGGGATCATTCCCTTTACCGGATGCTTCCAACGCACCAGGGCTTCGGCCCCGCAGGCCTGTTCGGTGGCAACGTCGAATTTCGGCTGCAGATATACGACAAACTGCCGCTGCTCCAAGGCCGTCTGCATCTCGTTGGCAATGGCAACTTCCGCCGCAAGCCTTTCGCCGGAGGATTTGTCGTAGAAGGAAAGATGGGTATCGACCTTATCTTTGCAGTTTTGCGCGGCCACAGAGGCGCGGAAATAGCAGTCCTCCACGTTGCGCCCCGGGGCGTCGATGGCGAACGCCCCCACCGAGACCTCCAGCCGGTAATCCTGGCGGTACCGCGTCAGGCGCTCCTGAATGCGCTCGATCCGCCGCAAAAGCTCGTCCGGCGTCCCGCCGTAAAGGTCGCAGACGCCGAACACATCCGCGTTGATGCGCCCGTAAACGCAGTACGGCCGCCCTTTGGCTTCATCGGCGATGCACTGCGCCAAAAATTTGATCAGCTTATCGCCCTCCCGCTCTCCAAAGGAGGTGTTGAACAGGGCAAAATGGTCGATATCCACCCGCATGAACACAAAAGTCTTGTCCGGATGGCTGTCCAGCAGCCGCCGGGTCTCGGCAAAGGTCTTGCCCCGGTTGTAAAGCCCGGTCAGGGTGTCGTGTTCCAAAATATAACGGGATTTTTCGTAAGCCGAAAGCTCGCTGCGGGCAATGGCGTTGCGCAGCCGCGAAAAAAGGGCTTTGGCGTTGTAGGGCTTCGTCACGAAATCCCACGCGCCAACGTCCAGCGCCTTATGCTCCGCGTCCTCGTCGGTGGCCCCGGTGGTCACGATCACCGGGATGTCCTCCATATGGGCCTCCTGCATTTTAGTCAGAAGCTCATAGCCGTTCATCACCGGCATCACGATATCCAAAAGGACGGCGGAGATCCCGTCCTTTTGGCGCACCAGGATATCCCAGGCCGCCGCGCCGTTTTCAACTTCTATGGTCTCATACTGGTCCTGAAGGATCTTTTTGAGGATTTTTCGGTTTACCGGCTCGTCTTCCACGATCAACACTGTGTGTTTGTTCATCTTTGCTACCCATCCTTATTGCCGCAATTTATGAGTATGCCTTTTCCCGCTTGGAAACGATCGGCCCGTCGGGAAGGCGCCGGCCGGCGCCTTATCCGACAGCTGTCTGTCGACTGTCATGTTTTGCCCGCACAAAGCCCCAGGCGGAAAGCCCCCAGTCCTCAGCGCTTTCCGTTTTGAGGCTCCAAATACCCTTTTAGCATTTCAAGATACTGCCGGAACACCAGCAGAAGTTCCTTTTTGTGCTCCTCCGGAGAGAATTCGATGCTGCACATATAGATCAGCCTGAACACCAGGCCGTTAAAGTTGGAGGAAAGCATCAGATAGGCGTCCACCGGCACAACATCGCCGCGTATGGAGCCGTCCCGCACACCCTCCCGGATGCAGGAGAGGACGATCTCCCTGGCCGGTGCGTCAAAACCGGCGCTTGGCAGCCGGTGGTACACGGCGGTGTTGAGGGCCGTGATGTAGGCCCGCACAAACATCTGCGCGCTTTCGGTATCTTTTTCGTAGTTTTGGATCCGGATCTGCGCCAGAAGCAGCAGGCGTTCCAGCCCGTTCATACCGGAAGTGTCTACCGCCCGGTACTGGCCGGCAACGGCCTCGTACCGGCTGCGCAGGTACCGCACCGCCGCCTCATAGACCATCAGGTCTTTATCGGGGTAATAGCGGCTGAGGGTGCGCTCCGAGATCCCCGCCCGGGAGGCAATCTCCGACCGGGACACTTCCCTGCCCATCGCTTCCTTTTTACAGCTGATCACGGCGTCGAGGATGGCCGTTTTCATCAAATTGTTCTCTTCCCGTTTCACCCGTTCCCTCCTCTGTGCCTGCCCCGGCTTTCGCCGTTTCCGCAGCCGGTCCCACTGTTTTCCCCGGCACGGTATATCGTTTTTAAAACTTGATTCTCCCGTTAATGTGTATACGTTTGTATGGTATCACAGTTGTCGCATATTATCAATTATCCCGACGAAATTTCTCGCCAAAAGTGTCGTTTTTTGACCATTTCTACCAATTCATTTTTCCTTCGCCGCGGTTTTGTTCAAAAATATGCCCGACGGCCCGGCGCCGCTTTCCGCAAAAAGCCTTTTTTCCGGCGGCCGGAAATGTTTTTTTCCGGCGGGGCTTGCTTCTGCCGCCAAAGGTGCTATAATAACCGGAAAGCATTGACTGTACAGATCTTTTTCAGCCTTGGGAGGGAAATCTTTGATGAACGACAAAACCGTTACCCTGCGCAGCGCCACCCCCGCGGACGCCCCGCGGCTTTTGGAGATCTACGGGCCCTATGTCACCGGCACCGCCATCACCTTCGAGTACGAGATCCCCACCCAGGAGGAGTTTTCCGAGCGCATCCGCCGCACGCTGGAGCGCTACCCCTATCTTGTGGCGGAACGGGACGGGACGGCGGTGGGCTACGCCTACGCTTCCCCCTTCCATCCCCGGGAGGCCTACGGCTGGGCGGCGGAAGTCTCCATCTATCTGGATCAAAGCTGCCGCGGCAAGGGGATCGGCCGTGTGCTGTATGACGCCATGGAGGATCTGCTGCGGCGGCAGGGCATTTTAAACCTCAACGCCTGCATCGCCCTCCCCCGGGGGGACGACCCTTACCTTACCCTGGGCAGCGTCGCTTTCCATCAAAAGCTGGGCTACCAGACCGTCGGGCATTTCCACCAGTGCGGCTATAAATTCGGCCGTTGGTACGATATGGTCTGGATGGAAAAGATCATCGCAGAGCATCCCGATTCCCCCTCCCCCGTTATCCCCTTCCCGGAGCTTTGACTCTGCCGCCGGGCCCCTTGAACGGATCCTGATCCGGCGGTATAATGAAAGCATCAATGAAGCCGTTCTACCGGCGGGAGGTGTTTTTCCCTATGGAAATTTCTTCCATGACTTTGGTCCTCATCGGCACCGGGTTTACCTTTTTGGCTACGGCCCTGGGCGCCGCCATGGTCTTTTTTGTGCGGGATTCCGTCCCTGCGGATTTTCAGCGCGCATTTCTCGGCTTTGCCGCCGGGGTGATGATCGCCGCCTCGGTGTGGTCCCTGCTGATCCCCGCCGTGGAAATGGCCCAGGAGCAAGGCATGGCCGGGTGGCTGCCCGCCGCGGGCGGCTTTGCCCTGGGAGGGCTGTTCCTCATGCTGCTGGACCGCCTGCTTCCCCATCTCCATGCCGGGTCGGAGGAACCGGAAGGCCTTTCCTGCCATTGGAAGCGCACCACCATGCTGGTGTTGGCCGTCACCCTGCACAATATCCCCGAGGGGATGGCCGTGGGCCTTGCCTTTGCCCTGGCGGGAAAGGGGGGCGGGGCGGTTTCCCTGGCCGGGGCCGTGGCCCTCTCCCTGGGCATGGCCCTTCAGAATTTCCCCGAGGGGGCGGCCATCTCCCTGCCCCTGCGCCGGGAGGGGATATCCCGTACCCGCTCGTTTGTTTACGGCGCCCTCTCCGGGGCGGTGGAGCCGGTGGCCGGCGTTATCGGCGCATTGCTGGCTTCTTCGGTCGTGGGGTTCATGCCCTGGCTGCTGGCCTTTGCCGCCGGCGCCATGATCTATGTGGTGGTGGAGGAGCTGATCCCGGAAGCGCATTTGGGCGAGCATTCCCACACCGGTACCGTCAGCGTCATGCTGGGTTTTCTGGTCATGATGGTGCTGGACATCTCCCTGGGGTAATCCCTCGCCCGCAAAGCTTTTGTCCGGCCCCGGGGGTTGACAGTCCAAAGTGCCCGGAGTAGAATAGACAGCGTAAAAGAGCCTTGGCCTATCATACTTTTATGATGCGCCTCGGCTTTTTTGCGCAAGCGCGCAAGAAAGAAGGATAAACAGATGAATCACAACAGGTTTTCCTGGGCCAAAAATGTCGCCATGGAGATCCTCGGCAGCGTTTTTGTGGCCATTGGCGTCTATAATTTTGCCGTAGCTGCCCAATTTCCCATGACGGGTTTTTCCGGCATCGCCCTGATTTTCTACCGGCTGTGGGGCTTTCCCATCGGCCTTTCCACCGTGATCCTCAACATCCCGGTGGCCATTTTTTCCTATCGCCTTTTGGGGAAGGGCTTTTTCCTTCGCTCGGTGCGCTGCACCCTGATCTCCTCCCTGATCATCGACTGTGTGGCGCCCCTGTTCCCCCTTTACAGCGGCGACCGGATGCTGGCCGCCCTGTGCACCGGCGCATTTTCCGGCTTGGGCTACGCCATCATCTACATGCAAAACTCCTCCACCGGCGGCAGCGATTTTATCATCATGTCCGTCAAGGCCCTGCGGCCCCACCTCTCCATGGGGAAGATCACCTTTGTGATCGACGTCTCGGTGGTGGTTGCAAGCGGCATTATTTTTAAGGATATGAACGGCCTGATCTACGGCATTATCATCAGCTTTCTCATGTCTGCCGTCATCGACCGCATTATGTATGGCAGCAACGCCGGCAAGCTCTCCCTCACCGTGACCGAACACCCCCGGGAGGTCATCGAGGCCATCGACCGCTGCTGCTCCCGCGGCGCCACGGTGCTGCGGGCAGAAGGCGGCTACCAGGGGGATCAAAAAGGCGTCGTCATGTGCGCCTGCAACAACAAGCAGATGTACGAGGTGCAAAAGGCGGTCAAGGAGGCGGATCCCTCCTCCTTCCTGGTGGTGCTGGAATCCAACGAAGTGCACGGCGAGGGCTTTTCCACCTTTACCGTGGGGGAAAAAAGCGAATGATCCCCCGCCGCGTTGCATCTGGCTCTTTTTCGCAGTAAAATAAGGGAAGTATTACGGAAAGGAAGCGAACTTCATGACCTCTATCAATCAAAGCCGCGTCGGGCGCATTGCGCAGGAGATGAACCGCCAGGGCCTTAGCCAGCTGTTGGTGACCTCCATGTCCTCCCTGTTTTATCTCACCGGCCGCCGCATCGACCCGGGCGAACGTTTTATGGCGGTGTACATCACCGGGGAAGGCCGCTCTGTTACCTTCCTCAACACCCTCTTTGCCATCCCGGAGGTATGCGGCTCCGAAACGGTGCTGTACAGCGACAGCGACGACCCCATGGCCCTTCTGGCCCGCTATATCCGCCCCGGAAAGCTGGGCGTGGATAAAACCTGGCCTTCCCATTTTTTCATCGACCTTATGCCCAGGGTGCCGGATACCGTCATGGTCAACGGCTCGCCGGTGGTGGATCTGGTGCGCATGGTCAAGGATCAGGAGGAGCAGGAGCTCATGCGCCGCGCCTCCCGCATCAACGACCAGGCCGTAGCCATGGCCATCGGCATGATCTCCCCCGAATTGACCGAGTTGGAGCTCAGCCGCGCCACCACCGAGGCCTATGCCAAGCTTCATGTCAAAAACCTGCGCAACACCCCCATCGTCGCCTATGGCGCCCACTGCGCCGAGCCCCATCACGGCCCGGATGACACCCGCCTGCAGCCCGGGGACAACGTGCTCTTCGACATCGGCAAAAGCGTAGACGGCTACAACTGCGACATGACCCGCACCGTGGCCTACCGCTCCGCCGGGGATCTGCAGCGAAAGATCTATCAGATCGTGCTGGAGGCAAATCTGGCGGGCATCGCGGCGGTGCGCCCCGGCGTGCGCTGCTGCGACGTGGATTGCGCCGCCCGCGCCGTCATCGAAAAAGCGGGCTACGGCGAATATTTTACCCATCGCACCGGGCACAACATCGGCATCGACGTCCATGAGTTTCCGGATATCGGCCCGCGCTGCGAAATCGAGATCGTCCCCGGCATGATCTTCTCCATCGAGCCCGGCATCTATCTGCCCGGCTCCGTTGGCGTGCGCATCGAGGACCTGGTCCTCGTCACCGAAAACGGCTGCGAAAACCTCAATGCCTACCCCAAGGAGCTGCAGATCGTGGAGTGACCCTCCGCGGGAAAGGAGCCTTTCCATGGAAGAGCGCGCCAAATGGATCGCCTACTGCCTTACCCTGCCGGGCGCTTACGAAGATTACCCCTTCGATGACCTCAACTGGACGGCCCTGCGCCACCGGGAGGGGCAGAAGATCTTCGCCCTGGCCTACGAACGGCTGGGCAAGCTTTTGATCAATCTGAAATGCGAGCCGGCGGAAGGGGATTTTCTCCGCCGCGCCTGTCCCGGCATTCTGCCCGCCTACCATATGAACAAAGCCCACTGGGTGACGGCGGATCCCGCCGTCACCGCCGAGGAAACGTTAAAGGGGCTGATCCGCCGCAGCTGGGAGCTGACCCTCCCCGGCGCCGGCCGGAAAAACCACCCCGGAAAGGAAGCGCCCCATGGATGGAAAACGCCGCGCTGATATCCGCCCCGGCGCCCTGGTGGATATCGTCCTCAAAAAGGATCAGCCTACCGGGAAACTCACCCGGGGCAGGGTCAGGCGCATCCTGACAAACAGCCCCACCCATCCCCACGGCATCAAGGTGATGTTGGAGGACGGCCAGGTGGGGCGGGTGCAGCTGCTGATCGATCCCTCCACAAAAGAGGGGTAACCCGCAAAAAGAAAAACCGCCCGCAGGATGGATCCCATCCTGCGGGCGGCTTTTTGCGGAGATGCCCCGTCTATTAAAAGTAATCGGAAAAATAGGGCTGCTCGGAGGGGATCACCTGCTCCAAAAGCTTGACGGTGCGCGGCGCGGCGTGCAGCCGCTCGATCCGGGCAAGATAGCTTGGCCGGCGGTAACTCATCAGCATGGTGGTCAAGGTCTGGATATCGATCCGCACCTCCTCGCCTTCTGTGGAACCGCGGGTGCATACCGCCTCCCCGTCCTCGTTCCAGGCGATGGAAAAATCGTCCTGGTTCCAAGCTGCCATGGGGTCTGTCAGCTTTAGGTGGATCTTCTTTCCGGCAGGCGCCGCCGCAAAGGGAAAATCGCGGAGGAACCGCTCCACATCCACAATGCGCGCCATGATATAGGGGCAGATGGTCTCTTTGATCTCGCTGTCCTCCAGCAAAAACGCCATGGCTTCCCCGGTAAAGTTATCTCCCTTTACGCTGTCGACCATAGAAAAATGGGCGCTGATATAGTTCCAGATCCCATGGCGCGCCTCCTGGTTGAGGTAGACGATCTCTTTGATCTTGAAGGTGTCGTTTTCCAAAAGATAGACCACATAGCCGGTGGGGCGATGCTCCCCATCGTAGTAGATGGCGACGATCATGTCGTCCACATCCCAGCGCCAGTATTCCTCCCAGGCCAGGTCGTCCCGCTGAAGGGCGCCGTGGCGCTGGGCCGAAAATTCGCTGTAAAGCTTTTTAAAATCCTCATGATCCTGGGGGACCCTTTCCACCATGCCGGGCACTTCCACGCGCTTGGGCAGCTGGGTGTCCTTGATGGTAAAGGTCATTTTATCCGATACGATCTCCCATCCCTTTTTGCGGTAGAAGGGGATGGAATAGGGATACAGGAAGGAGATGCTCTGGCCACGGCGGCGCATATCCTCCAGCGCCTGCATCATCAGGTCGTGCATGAGGCCCATGGCCGCGTATTCCGGGTAGGTTGCCACCCCTGTGACCCCGCCCATGGAATAGATCTTCCCGTGGACGTTGACCTTCATGGGATAGACCGCGATCTGAGACGCCAGCTTATCGCCGTCGAACCAGCCCAGGACGTCCGCCTTTTTCAGCACCGGGGATTTGGCCTGCCGGATCTCGTCCTCCTCCCAGCCGATCTCGCTCAATTCCTGATTCGTCACCTGGAAAGCATAACGCAGCAGATCGTTAAACTGTGCCAGATGCTCCATTTCCAGCGGTTTGATGGCAAGCCGCTCTCGAATGGTACTTTTTGTCATAAAAACTCCTCTTTCATTTTGTTCCGGGCCCCGCTCGGAAGGGTTGTTTCCCATCGGCCGCCGCTCTGCCGCAGCGCGCTAACAAAAAAGCAATTCCTTTGGGAGAGCCCCGATTGGCTTTTTTCTACCTCTTTATTATACCCCTTTCCCCGGGTGCATGGTCAAACTGTTTTTTTCGGGATTGCCCTGCAGAAACCGCTGTCTGTCCGCGATTTGGCGAGGTTACCCCCCTGCTCCCGCAGGAATCCTCCGCTTTTTCCGGGGTTTGCTCTAAAATCCTTGGCCAGCGCCGGCCGGGCCCACTCTTTTTGGGATCCGGCCGGATCCCAAAAAGGAGGATCGTTCGACCCTCTTTTGGCCTGTCATATCCTCTAAGTTTTTCTTTTGCTTTTTGTTCATTATGGGCATCGTAATCGTTTTCAATTCTTGTTATACTGGGAATACAGTTTCTTGTGTGCGTCTGCCGCCGGGCCGCCAAAGCGGCGGCCCGGCCCGGGGCAAGCGCTTTGCCCCGAAAAATGTTTTTTGGAAAGGATGTTGTTTTGTGGCTCTTAAGATCGGTATCCAGCTCTATTCTGTCCGCGAATCCCTCAAAAAAGATCCCTTCGGCACTCTGGCCAAGGTAGCCCAGGCAGGCTACAAATATGTGGAGGCGGCCAATCACAACGCCTCGGTAGACGACGGCGTAGGCTTCGGCCTTTCCGCCAAAGAGATGAAAAAGGCCCTTGACGACCTGGGGATGTCCATCGTCGGCTGCCACATCAACCCTCTGGACCCCGACCGTCTCACCGCCGTGTTGGATTACCATCAGGAGCTGGGCAACCCCCAGATCGGCTGCGACATCGAGTTTTTCCCCTACAACGACCTGGATTTCGTCCTGCGCCGCTGCGAACTGTTCAACAAGGTGGGACAGCTGTGCAAAGAGCGGGGCATGAAATACTATTATCACAACCATTACCAGGAATTCCAGAAATTTGGGGATAAACCGGTCTATGAGATCATCCTGGAAAACACCGACCCAGACCTTGTGTTTGTGGAGATGGACACCTACTGGATCACCCGCGGCGGCTACGATCCGGTCAAGATGATCGAAAAATACAGCGACCGCCTGGTGCTGCTCCATCAAAAGGACTTCCCGAAAGAGGCGCCTCAGCCCATCTGCATGTACAACGGCATCATCAACCCCGGCGCCAACATCAGCCACGCGGTTTTCGGCGCCACCAAAAACCCTCTGTGCTTTACCGAGATCGGCACCGGCGTGCTGCCCATTCAGAACATCATCAACGCCGCTCAGAAGGCCCCCCATTTGCAGTATATGCTTCTGGAGCAGGATCACACCCAGCTGGATGAGCTGGATTCCATCCGCACCAGTATGGCCGCTTTCGGCAAATTCAGCGGCATTTCCTTTGAATGACCCTTTCGCAGGCATCATAAAAAAGCACAAAAAGCAGGGGAATTCCCCTGCTTTTTTGCGGTCTCCTCTTGAAAAACGGCGGGTTCTGTGCTATGCTTACAGCAATCCGGCTAAGCCGGAACCGCCGCTATGACGGCGGCATACCATAAAATAAAATGCGTTTATCAGGACCAGTAACCGGAAGCGGAAGCCGACAGAGACGGAGCGTGACACGCTGAAAGCGCTCCCCGCCAAAACCGCCCGGCGAATGCACCTGCCAGCACGCGAAGGTGAACCGGCTCTCCGCAGTATCCTTTGCGCGATCTCCCCGCGTTAAGGGGCTTTGAGTAAGAAACCGGAGTGGAACCGTGGTTTTTATGCCGCCTCCGTCCCCAAGTTGCGGGGGCGCAGGCGGTTTTTGTTTTTCCGGTCTCAGGTTTCCCGTTGAAAGGATCAGGAGGATCGTCATGTTCAAAGGTCTGCGCACCGATATCCGGGCCATCCGGGAAAGGGATCCCGCCGCTCGCAGCTCCCTGGAGGTGCTGCTGCTCTATTCTGGGCTCCACGCCCTGATGTGGTACCGGTGGTCCCATTTTCTCTACCGCCATCATCTGTTTTTCTTCGCCCGCCTGACCTCGCAGCTGGCCCGTTTCCTCACGGGCATCGAGATCCATCCCGGGGCCCAGATCGGCCGCGGCGTGCTCATCGATCACGGCAGCGGCGTGGTCATCGGCGAGACCGCCGTGGTGGGCGACGGCTGCACCATCTACCAGGGGGTCACCCTGGGGGGTACCGGAAAGGATAAGGGCAAACGCCACCCCACCCTGGGCAACAACGTCATGGTGGGTGCGGGCGCCAAGATCCTGGGGCCTTTTTCCGTGGGCGATAACGCCAAGATCGCCGCCGGGGCCGTGGTGCTGGATCCCATCCCCGCCGATTGCACCGCCGTCGGCGTCCCCGCCCGGGTGGTGCGCCGCGCCGCGGAACGGGTGCCCTGCAAACAGGATATGGATCAGGTGCATATGCCGGATCCCGTCAGCCAGGAGCTGTGCCGCCTGCGCTACCAGGTGGAGCAACTGGAAAAACGGTTATCCCAGGCTGAACAGAAAAAATAAAGGAGGCTGCCGCCATGAAAATATTCAACACTCTCACCCGCCAAAAGGAAGAATTCGTCCCCATAGAACCCGGCCGCGTCAAGCTGTACGCCTGCGGCCCCACGGTATACAACTACATCCATATCGGCAACGCGCGCCCCATCTGCGTGTTCGATACCCTGCGCCGCTACCTGGAGTATCGCGGCTATGAGGTCACCTTCGTACAGAATTTTACCGATATCGACGACAAGATCATCAAAAAGGCCATTGAGGAAGGGAGCACCTACAAAGACGTCTCTGAAAAATACATCGCCGAGTACTGGACCGACGTCAAGGGCCTGGGCGTCCGCCCCGCCACCATCCATCCCAAAGCCACCGAGACCATGGACGTCATCATCGACATCATCCGGGAGATCGTGGAAAAGGGCTACGGCTATGAATCCAGCGGGGATGTATATTTCCGCACCAAAAAATTCCGGGATTATGGCAAGCTCTCTCATATGCCCATGGAGGAACTGGACGCCGGCAACCGCATCGAGGTCAACAGCCAAAAGGAAGACCCCATGGATTTTGCCCTCTGGAAAGCCGCCAAGGAAGGCGAGCCCTACTGGGATTCCCCCTGGGGCCACGGCCGTCCCGGCTGGCACATCGAGTGTACCGCCATGATCCGCAAGTTTTTGGGCGAGACCATTGACATCCACGGCGGCGGCCAGGATCTGATCTTCCCCCACCACGAAAACGAGATCGCCCAGGGCGAATGCTGCACCGGCAAAGACTACGCCCGTTACTGGATGCACAACGGCTACATCAACGTCGACAACAAAAAAATGAGCAAATCCCTGGGGAACTTCTTCACCGTGCGGGAAGTGGGGGAAAAATACGGCTATGAGCCCATCAAACTGATGATGATCCAATCTCACTACCGCAGCCCCTTCAACTATACGTTAGAGGTGCTGGAGGCCTGCAAGGCCTCTTTGGAACGCCTTTACAACTGCCGGGAAAAGCTGGAATTCGCCATCCAGAACGGTTTGCCGGAGACGACCCCCGGCGAGGAAGCGCTTTCCGGCGCCATGGACGCCTGGCAGGCCCGGTTCATCGAGGCCATGGACGACGACCTGAACACCGCCGACGGCCTTTCCGCCCTATTTGACCTGACCCGGGAGATCAACACCGCCCTGGCCGAGCCCCGCTCCAAGGCCTTCTGCCAAAAGGCGGCCGGCCTTTTCGACGGCATGGCCGACGTGCTGGGCATCCTCTATAACCGCAAGACGGATTCCCTGGACAGCGAGGTGGAAGCCCTGATCGCCGCCCGCCAGGAGGCCCGAAAAAACAAAGACTATAAAAAGGCCGACGAGATCCGCGATCAGCTTTCCGCCATGGGCATCGTCCTCAAAGATACGCCCCAGGGAGTACAGTGGTCCCGGGCGTAACCGCGCCGCGCATTTTTTATCCGCCGCAGGGGAACCTGCGGCGGATTTTTTTGTGGGGATCCTGACCAATTTTCCCCCGGCTTCCTCTGCGCAGAATCCACAAAGTTCCCGCCGGAGGCTTTTTTTCGTTTGCGGCGTTTCTTCAAAAGGTGCTAAAATAAAGAAAAAAGGACGGCGCAAGCCCGCCGTCCAACGTTAGAAGAGAGGTATTTCAGATGAAACGGGTCAAATCGGCGTGCATCCAGCAGACGCTCCATTTCCAGCTGAAAGAGGAACTGGGGCATGACGCGGCGACGCGGGCCGTCCGGGAAGAATACGAGCATTACAAACGCCAGCTGGAGCAGAAACGGATCCGGTATAAAATCACCGGGGAAGAAACCCAGCCGGACGGTTCCATCGTGATCAAGATCATCAAGCAGTACAACCGGATCGACGTGGGAAATTATTTGGACTGATCCCGATTTTACAGCTGCATAACAGGCGGCAAAAGGCTTCGATCCCGCCATGGGACCGGAGTCCTTTTGCCGCTGCTTTGCCCAATGACAGCCACGGCCCCCGGCCGTGACCCAGGAAAAAGGAGGAGAATTCAGATGTTCCAGACAGGTGATTGGATCGTATGCGGGGGAACCGGCGTTTGCCGCGTAGAGAAGATCGGCCCGCTGGAAAATATCCGGCGGGCACAGCGCGGCCGGATCTATTATACGCTGATCCCCCTGTGCCAATCCGGGGCTGTCTATGTGCCGGTGGATTCCACCGCGCCCATGCGCCCTGCTCTCTCCCGAGAAAAAGCCGAAGATCTGATCGGGCGTATCGCCGAGATCGGCGGTGGCCGCTGCGACCTTCGGGATCAAAAACTGGTCTCCAGCCATTACCGCTCTTTTTTGGAGACCCACCGCTGCGAGGATCTGGTGCGGCTGCTGAAAATCGTCTATTGCAGCCGGGAGGAATCCCTCCGGGAAGGAAAAAAGCCCCGCCAGGTGGACGAGCATTATTTCCGGCGCGCCAAAGAGCTGCTGGATGGGGAATTATCCGTGGCCCTCGGCCTGCCGCCGGAGGCGGTAGAGGGCTATATCCTGCGGCGAATATCCGGCAGCCTGGCCTGACCGCATCACAAGGCCGGGCGACAAACGCAGCGGGGACGCCGCCTGAAAACAGGCGGCGTCCCCGCTTTTATTTTGCGTCCCCTTAGGTTCCCTGTTCCTCTTCCCTCTCCACTTCATAGGGCCAGTCCAGAATGCCGCCAAAATCCCACACGTTAGAGTATCCCATTTCCGCCAGCACCTGGGCGGCGGCGGCACTGCGCCGCCCGCTGCGGCAATAGACCAGGATCTCCGCGTCCAGATCCGGCAGGCACTGGGCCGCCCGCTCCGGAAGGAGACTGTCCGTAATCAGCACGCTGCCGGGAATATGCCCTTCGGCATATTCCTGCTCTGTCCGCACGTCTAAAATAACGATCTCATCCCCGGAATCCATCCTCGCCTTCGCTTTTTCCGGCGTCAGAAAACCGGGATTTTCCGTCTCTTTCATTTCGCTTTCCCCCTCTGTGGAAGATTGTGTCCATCCGCAGGCCGGCGTATACGCGCTGGAGCTATTCTTTTCCGTTTTGGCGCAGCCGCATGCCAGCAGGCACAGCGCCGCGATGGCCCCTGCGGCCAAAGCCGCCTTCCTGTTTTCCATTTTCTCCGCCCCCTTCCCCTTTTTCGGTGATTGTATCATACCCCGCTCAAAAGGGCAAGGGGACTCCCTTGCTGGGGATCTTCCCTGCGGCGGGCAGGGCCCCAGGGGCCCAGTCCCCATCCTTTTTACAGCAGGAACAGAAACAGCCTGGTCAAACAAAAGGAGATCAGCCCGCAGGCCGGGAAGGTCAGCAGCCACACCCCGGCCATCTCCAACAGGGAACGCACCCCCACCGCCCCCCGGGAACCGGCGGCGCAGCTGCCCGCCAGGGCCGCCGGTTTGGTGTGGGTGGTGCTGACGGGAACGCCCAGCAGGGTAAGCCCCGCCAAAGCCGCCGCGCTGCCAAGATCCGCCGCCACTCCTTGGCCTTTCCCCACCGGCGCCGCCGCCCCCACCCGGCGGATGATCCTTCCGCCGCCCAAAGCTGTCCCCACGGCGATGACCCCGGAGCAAAACAGGGCCGCCAGCGCATAGCGCCCGCCCGATAATTTCCCACCGCCCGCCATGGAAAGCACCATGCACAGCACCGCCGTAAACTTTTGCCCGTCCTGCCCGCCGTGCATAAAAGCCATTCCCGCGGCGCCCCAGGCCTGCAGCCGGTCCAGCTTTTGCCCGCCCGCCCGGGAAAGGGCCCGGCCCAGGGCCCTTTGCAGCGCCCAGCCGGCCAGAAATCCCCCCATCAGAGAAAGGGCCAGACCCGCCAGCACCAGCGCCAGGATTTCCATATCCGGAGGGCGGGAAAGGCCCAGCCCAGCCCCCACAAGGCCCGCCACAAGGCCGTGGCTTTCGCTGGTGGGGATGCCAAACCACCACGCCGCTACGGAGAACAGGATCACACCCAAAAATCCGCCGCACAGGGCCAACATGCCCTCGCAGGGCAAGGCCCCTTCAAAGCGCACCAGATCGGCCACCGTCAGGGCCACCCGGGGCAGCAGCAGAGAGAAAACCAGGGTTCCCGTCAGGTTGCAGGCCGCCGCCAACGCCGCCGCGCGTCGGTAGGAAAGGCTGCCGGTGGTCACCGCATTGACAATGGCGTTGGGTGCGTCGGTCCAGCCGTTGACAAAAATCACCGCCGTCACCGTGACCAGGGCCAGCGCCGCAAGCCCGTTGCCCATAAAAAAGCCGCCTCCCCGCATAGAATGATCCATTCTATGCGGAAAAACGGCAAAAAAGTCTTGGCGGTTATTGCAGAGCCAGACGGTAAAGCTCGCCCTTTTTGAATCCGGTCTGCTGTGCCACGGCTTTGGCCGCGGCGGAGATGGATTCGCCCGCCGCCTGCAGGGCCTTCACCTGCTCCACCGCTTCTTCCAGGGTGACGCCCTCCCCCTTTTGGGGCTCCGGCGCGCCCTCCACGATCAGCACATATTCCCCCCGGGGCGCTGTTTCCCGATATCGCTCCAGGGCGCCGGAAAAGGTGGTGCGGATCACTTCCTCGTGGAGTTTCGTCAGCTCGCGGCACAGGGAGACCCGCCGGTCCCCCAGGGTTTCCAGCATATCCTCCAAAGTCCCCACCAGTTTGTGGGGCGCTTCGTAAAAGATCAGCGTGTGCCGGTCGTTTTTCACCTCTTGAAGGTGTTCCATCCGCCCGCGCCGGTTGGTGCTGAGGAACCCCTCAAAGGAAAATCGGGCGGTGGGCAGCCCGGAGACAGCCAGGGCGCTGATGGCTGCCGAAGGGCCCGGCACCGTCACCACCTCCACGCCGTTTTCGGCGCAAAGCCGCACCAGATCCTCCCCGGGGTCGGAAATGCAGGGCATCCCGGCGTCGGTGACAACAGCGCAGTCCTCCCCGGCGAGGATGCGCTCTAGGAGCATCTCGCCGCGTTCCCGCATGTTGTGCTGATAATAGCTCACCAAAGGCTTTTTGATCTCAAAAAGGTTCAGCAGCTTTCCGCTGACCCTGGTATCCTCCGCCGCCACAAAATCTACCTGGCGCAATATTTCCAGCGCTCTGGGGCTCATATCCCCCAGGTTCCCGATGGGCGTCCCCACCACATACAGCTTTCCGGCCATTTTTCTCCGCCTTTCCCCATTAAAGGTTGTGCTCTTTGTGATAAATGCGAAGCATCTCTTCCGAGAAGCCGCCTTCCCCCTGCACCACCAACGGCGGCTCCACCTTCAAAAAAGGGCGGGAGCCCTTTTTCCCTTCCAGCAGAAAAAGCCAGGGGGCGGTATCCGGGCGTTTTTGGACAAAGCGCAGGGTCTTGGGCTCTATGCCGTTCTCCCGCAGGGCGCAGATCACATCGGCCAGCCGTTCCGGCCGCTGGCACAGGCAAAACCGGCCGCCAAAGCGCAGCAGGGACGCCGCCGCCCGGCAGACGTCCGGCAAGGTGCACAGCACCTCGTGACGCGCGGCGCGCTCCGCCCCCGTTTCGCTGAGGATCCCCCTGCCCGCCGCCTTGTAAGGCGGGTTGCAGGTGACAAGATCAAAGGCGCCCCTGGGCAGTTCGGGAGGCAAATCTTTTAGATCCGCCTGCACCGGGATCATCCGCCCCTCCAGGGCGCTGCGGCGGACCGAATCTTTCATCTGCTCTACCGCCTGCTCCTGGATCTCCACCGCCCAAACCTTTTGCGGCCCCTCTTCCCGAAACCACAGCAGCGGGATGATCCCGCAGCCGGAGCCGAGATCGCAGGCCAGATCTTTCCGGCGGGGGGCGGCAAAATCGGAGAGCAGGAAGGCGTCGGTGCCAAACCGGTGTTCCCCGGTAACGCAGACCTCTAACCCGGTACCGAGCCGTTCATAACTGCACTGCAATTTCACCTTTTTCTCCCTCCGCCCCGGCCGTAGGCCTGCCATATAATCAAGGATCGTAATTACGTTGTGGTTGTGGTTATGATCCCATAAGCGCGAAGCGCAAATGGTATCATTGGCCATGCCCGTAGGGCGGCCATAAAAATCAGGTATCATAACTACGTTGTAGTCATGATACCATAAGCGCGAAGCGCAAATGGTATCATTGGCCATGCCCGTAGGGCGGCCATAAAAATCAGGTATAATAACTACAATGTAGTTATTATACCATAGGGGCCCGTATTTTCAAAACTCCGGACAGAAAAAGGCGGACACCAAAGTGTCCGCCCGGCATATGCAGTTACAATCCAATTACTGCTCGGAGGGAGCGCTAACGGGACATACGCCCGCGCAAGCACCGCAGCTGATGCAGGTATCGGCGTCGATAACATACTTGCCATCGCCTTCGGAAATAGCGGAAACGGGGCATTCAGCTTCGCAAGCGCCGCAGCTGATGCACTCGTCACTGATCTGATAAGCCATGTGGATACACCTCCCTATATTTTTCCCTTTTATTCTACCACGGAAAAGAAAAAAAGCAACATTTCCGCTTAAAAAAATTGCCGGACATCGCAAAACTTTTGATGAAAGCCCTTTATTTGGCGGTCTCGCCGCCATTTTCCTCCGCCTGCCGCTTGGCCGACCGGTACAGCGCTGTAAAAACGATGCTCAAAATCAGCTCCGCCAGCAGAGGCAAGGAAAAATAGAGGCCCATAAAAGCGTAGCTGCTCCACCATGGGAAGCTTGTAGCCGGTTCTTGCAGCGTTGCGACAGCGCCCTGGGCGCCTAAAATCAAAACCAGAAGCAGCGTGGCGCCAAACAGCACCCAAAAGAGAATCGCCAGGCCTTTCCGGATCTTCACCCGGTTGTCCTTCCGTTCCATATAGCCCCTCCTTACGCTTTACAGCAGCCTTCCCAAACGGGCGGCCATTTTATTTATCCTCCAGCCCTTTCAGGGCCTCGGCCTCTTTTTTGTCCACCCGGATCGGCGCGTCCCGCACCGCCTTGACCTCGTCCTTGGGGAATATTTTGGGTGGAGCGTCGCTGTTTTTATCCAGCCGCACCTTCAGCAGCCCGGTAAGCAGATTGACCTCCACCACCTTGCCGCGGCCCTCCGGCGTGCTGACGATGGCGCCGTTTTTTGGCGTCGTGCGCAACAGATCCTCATAAGCCGCCTGTTCGTATTTCAGGCAGCACATCAGCCTGCCGCAGGTACCGGAAATCTTTGTCGGGCTTAGGGAAAGGCCCTGTTCTTTGGCCATTTTGATGGAGACGGGCTGGAACTCGCCCAAAAAGCGGGTGCAGCAAAAGGGCATGCCGCAGATCCCCAGGCCACCCAGCATTTTCGCCTCATCCCTCACGCCGATCTGCCGCAGTTCGATGCGGGTGCGGAACACCGAAGCCAGATCCTTGACCAGCTCCCGGAAATCCACCCGCCCATCCGCGGTAAAATAAAACAACACTTTGTTGTTGTCAAAGGTGTATTCCACGTCCACCAGCTTCATATCCAGCTTGTGGGCGGCAATTTTCTCTTCGCAGACCCGGAAGGCGTTGCGCTCTTTTTCCAGGTTCTTTTCCGCCTGGGCCATATCCTCCGGCGTGGCGATCCGGATCACCTTTTTCAGGGGCTTTACAATGGTCCGATCCTCCACCTGACGGTTTTCCATGGCGACCTCGCCGCATTCCACGCCGCGGGCCGTCTCCACAATGACCTTCTGCTCCTTTTGCATGGTCTGACCGTCCGGGTCAAAATAATAGATCTTCCCGGCGTTTTTAAAACGCACCCCAATTACCTCTGCCATGGCATCCTCCGCTTCTATTTTCCATTCCGGAAGGCTCCGGAAGCTTTTTCTTCCTACCGCGCCGCCAGCTGCAGCTCGGCGGACAGCCAGGTGATCAGCAGCGAAAGGCCCATGTTCTGCCGGGAAAATTCCGCCGCCTTTTCTATTATAGCAAGAATCTTTTTGCACTGCAACGGTGCAAGGGAAAAACTATCCTCCCCCGCCCGCTCCCCCCGCCAGGCGCTTACGTAAGCGGCGGAGCAGGCCCGGTGCAGTTGTTCCAGACAGCTGTCAAGCTCTCCCCGGCTGCCCTCCAGGGCGGAAAGCTCCGTCAAAAGGCCGTAATCGTCCCCGCGGGAGATCTTTTCCAGCAGCCTCGCCGTCCGCTCTGCCTGGCTGCGGACCTTCTCGTCCTCCACCCCGGCGACGCACCGGCCCAGGTTTCCGCCAAACACCCGGCACAGCCAGTCCAGCCGCTGCGCAGGCTCCCCAGGATATCTTTCCCCCAAAGCGCGCCGGCATTCCTCCGGCGTCAGCGGCTCCAGGGGGATCACCGTCACCCGGGAGAGGATCGTATCCAGCAGGCGGGCGCGGTTATCGCAGGTGAGGAGGAACATCACCCCCGCGGGAGGCTCCTCCAACACCTTGAGCAGGGCGTTTTGGGCCTGCACCGTCATGTTCTGGGCCTCCGCTAAAATATAGATCTTTCTCTCCGCCTCGTTGGGCCGGATGTAAACGCCGCTTTTCAGCCGACGGATCTCATCGATGTGAAACGACCGGGAGCAGCCCGCGCCGTCGATGAGGACGACGTCTGGGTGGATGCCGGAGAGGATCTTCCGGCAGGTCAGGCAGCGCCCACAGGGGCCTGACTCCTCGCCGCACTCAACGGCGCAGGCCAGATATCGCGCAAAGGTCTTCCGGCCGCAGCCGGGCTCCCCCTCCAGTAAAATTGCATGCGGAAAGCGCCCGTCTTGCTTGTATAAGACGAGCGCCTCTTTTGCTGTTCGATTGCCGTAAAAAGTATCCAGGAAGCTGTTCATAGATCAGAGCTTTTTGAACTGTTCCACGTTCATGACAAAAATCGTGGCGCCGCCCACGGTAACCTCCACCGGGAAGGAGGTGTACATGCCAACGCCATAGGAGGCGGAGGAGGGCACCATCTGTTTGCGTTTTTTGCTGTGACGGCCGATGACTTCGATCACTTCTTCCACCTTTTCATCCTCGGTTCCGATGAGGAAGGTCGTGTTGCCGCTCATCAAAAAGCCGCCGGTCGTAGCCAGCTTGGTGACGGAAAAACCGGCTTTGGTAAGGGCCGCAGAGACCACGGAGCTGTCGTCGCTGGAGACGATGGCAAGAATCAATTTCATAAAATCATCCTCCTTTATAGAAATACGGACGCCCGCATGATGCGGCAGGCGCGCTTTCTTTGTTTCCAGTTTTATTTTACCACTTTTATCGTAAAAAAGCCACTCTTTTTTAATAGATTCATCATTGCCCCGTCGATCACCTCCCCCGGCATCACCACCGGGATCCCGGGCGGGCAGGGGCATACCATCCCCGCAGCGGTACAGCCGCAGCTCTCCTCCACCATAACGGCGCGCCAATCCCCCAGCATCGCCTCCCGCAAAGGCATGGCGACGGCGGGGCGGGGCACCGGGGACTGGGTCTTTTCGGCGCAGACCGGGGATAGCCCCTCCAAAAACCGCTCCACCCGGCGATAGTCTTCCGGCCCGTTGTCCGGGCCCGCCATCAGCACGGCCCAGCTCGCGTCAGCGTATTCCGGCTCTATGCCAAAGCGGCGGAGCCTGTCGCAGTATTCCTCCGCATTCAGGCCGCTCTGGCCCACATTGAGGACGATCTTACTGGGATCCCGGGGGCCGAGCACACAGGCAAAGCCCCTGCGCCGCGCCAGGGCCTCCACCTCTCCGCACGGTACCGCCACCTGGCGCAGGCGCTCCCCGTACCCATTTTCCAAAAGGCCCAGGCAGCGGTCTATGGAGAGCATCACCGGATAACTGGGGCTGGTGGAGCCGAAAAAGGACATCCGGCCTTTGGCGTCCCCGGCCAGGGCCGGGTCCCCCACCTGCAGCATAGCCCCGCCGGTCATCACCGGCAGGGTCTTATGCAGGGAATCACAGCAAAGATCCGCCCCAAACTTCATGGGGTGCAGCCCCTTTCCCATCCATTTAAGATGGGCTCCGTGGGCGTTATCCACCAAAAGCCGCCTGCCGTACCGATGGGTGATCTCCGCAATGGCGGCGCCGTCGCTCATGGCGCCGAAGTAGTCCGGGCTGGTCAGATAGACCGCCGAGGCCTGCGGATAGGCCTTCAGGGCCGCCTCCACATCCTGCGGGCGGATGCGCCCACCCATCCCGGCCCCGGCGGAACCGTCCGGCCAGAGCCACACCGGCGTCAGGCCCAGCAGCCCCATGGCGTTGACGGCACTGGTGTGCACCCCTCTCCCGGCGATGACCGTATCCCCCGGGCGGCAGGCCAGGGCCAGCATGGTCTGGATGCAAAGTGTAGATCCCCCCGCCGAAAGCACCGAGGCCGCCGCCCCGTAAAGCGCCGCCCAGCGGCGCTCCAGCTCCAGAATGGGCCCATCGGCGTGGTAGAGGCTGTCCACTCCGCCAACCTCTGTCAGATCCACCGGAAAGATCGCATCCAGCTCCGGGCCGAAGCCCTGGGGGGCTCCCTTATGCCCCGGCATGTGAAAGCGGGCGTATCCCTTGGCCCGGTATTCCTCTACGGCGCGAAAAAGCGGCGTATCCATTTGGCGTTTCCTCCTTTTCTATCTCCTGCGGCTTTCGTCCGTCCGGCAGAAAAAGGCCCCGCCCCGGCTAATGCCCGGCGCGGGGCGCGTTTATGCTTCTGGTTTTGGTTCCTGCGGCTCCTCCGCCTTGGCTGCGGGCTCCGCCTTTTTCTGCGCCCGCTCTTCCGCGGCCGCTTTTTTCAGGGCGCGGCGGCGTTTCCAGGCCGCCAGCTTTTCCTTGGCGTCGATGGCCGTATCCACAAACTGGGCGGCAAAAGGCCGGTAGACAAAATCAAATTCCCCGGCCAGCTCGTCCAGCTGCCCGTTGAAGCCCTTTTTAAATCGGTACAGCCCGTAAAGGTGGTCTTCCTCGTCGGTGATGTTCCCGGAGACGCCCTGGAAATCGTACACCGTGCAGCCCGTCTCCACCGCCCAGCGGATCATTTCCCACTGGATGAGATAATTGGGCATCACATTGCGGTAGGCGTTGTCGGAAGCGCCGTAGACATAGCAGGTCTTCCCCGCGTAATTGGTGGTGATGGCGCCGCAGACCGCCTTGCCTTCGTAATAGCCCATATACAGGCGGGCATGTTCTCCCAGCGCGGACAAAAAGCGCTCAAAATATGCCTTAGGGCGCACATTGAAACCGTCCCGTTCCCCGGTCACCCGCATGATGCGGACAAACTCGTCCAGCTCCTCCGGCCCCGCCACCCGGATCTCCACCCCGCGCTTGAGGGCCACCCGGACGTTGTATCGGGTCTTTTGGGTGAGATTTGCAAAAAGCTCTTCCTCGCTTCTTCCCTGTAGGTACAGCCGGTAATTGAACCTCGCCTGGATCGTCTCAAACCCCAGGCTCCCCGCGATCTGGGTAAACCCCATTTGCTGGGTCAGGGAGATAAAATCCTTGTCCGACATCAAAATATCCGGATCCATTTTGAACACATGGGCCCGGCGCTCCTTCGCCAGCAGGTCCACTCCGCGTTTGAGCTCTTCCATCACCGCCCGGTCGTGCAGGTCGCACACGGGGCCCCGGGGCGCGTAAAGAAAGGACGTCCCGATAAAAGGGATCTTCTGGATCAGCACCGACGCGCCGCCCAGGATATCCCCCTTGTCATCGCGCACGGCCACCACGGCAAAATCCCAGTTGTTTTTCACCCCCGCCCAATGGACGGATTGGGTAAACCCGCCCGCCGGATGGCTTTGGACAAAGGCTTCGTATTCTTCATACCGTTCCTTCGGTAAAATTTCCGCTTTCATCTGTTTCCCTCCTGTCGGCCGGGTCTGCGGCCGCTGTGTTATTTGAAGCAAGGCCCCCCTGCGCCAAAATGGCGAGGTTGCGCCGCAGCACCTGGACGCCGCGCCAGCCAAAGGCCTTTCTGGAAACCATTTCCTCGCAGTTCTCTTCTGATAGTATCCCCGTCGTCTCCTCATAAAACCGGGGGATATCGGTCAGAGGCGCCTCCCGGTTGTAGGGACAGGCGTCGGTGCAGATATCGCAGCCCCACGCAAGGCCGCCCAGGCGGATGTTTTCCCGCTCCCAAGGGGTCAGCTCCCCTTTTTTCTGGGTGATGTGAGAGCGGCAGCGTTCCCGGTCGATGACGCCCTCCGGGCCGATGGCCCCGTTGGGGCAGGCGCGCAGACAGCGTCTGCACTCCCCACAGCCATCCGGCTGCGGCGTCCCCGGGGTCAGGGGCAGGTCGGTGACGATCTCGCAGATAAAATGGCGGCTGCCGGCGCCACGGCAGATCAGCTGCCCGTTTTTTCCCACAAATCCAAGGCCCGCCAGCCGGGCGGCCTCCACCTCCCGCAGCGGGGAGCTATCGGTAAAAAACGCGAACGACCGGCCGGGAAAGTCCTTCTCCAGAGCCTGAAGCACTGGGACGAACAGTTCCCGCGCCACGCGGTGATAATCATCCACCACCGCGTAGCTTGCCACATTGCGGGGCGACGGCCCCACCCAGTAGCCCAACAGGCAGACGATGACCGACTCCGCCCCCGCTGGAAGGCGGGAAACCGCCCGGCAGGGGATCAGGGGCAGGACATCGGCAAATCGGCACACCCCGGCCCGGCGAATGCCAGCCTTTTCCAGCGCCGCCATGACCACCCTGTCCGCCGCGGTCACGGCCGGGCCTCCAGCCGTGCGATACAGGCTTTGATGGGGATCCCCATTTCACTGAACATGCGCTCGTGCTCGGTGACGATGTTATCCGCGGGGGCGCACGCCGCCAAATTCCGGGTCATCCAAACCACCTGGTAGCCGCTCTCCTCAAAATAGCCCAGGGAATCTTCAAACAGGCCATCGTCGTCGGTTTTAAAGCGGATCTCCCCGCCCGGGGCCAGAAATGCGGCGTAGGAGCGCAGCTGCCGGGGATGGGTCAGCCGCTTTTTGTGCTGGGCCCGCTTAGGCCAGGGGTTGCAGAAGTTGATGTAAATGCGCTCGACCCTGTCCTGCGGCGCCAGCATCAGCCCAATGCGTTCGATATCCCAGGAGAGGATGCGCACGTTATCCGCCGTCAGGCCCCTGGCCGCGTAGGCGGCTTCCAGCTTGCGCTTGGCAAGGCCCAGCACGTCGCTGTTAATATCCACGCCCAAAAAATTGATCTCCGGATGCTCCGGGGCCAGCTCCGATAAAAAGCCGCCTTTGCCGCAGCCGAGCTCCAGATGCAGCGGGGCACGGCGGGCAAAGCAGCCCGCCCATTCCCCGCGCCGGGCGGTCGGGTCTGAAATATAAAAATCGCAGGCCGCCAATTCCGGGCGTGCCCAGGGTTTTCTTCTGATGTGCAACAGCAGCCATCTCCTGTGTTTTTCTCTGGCGCGGCCAGCGAAACGCCGGCCGCCGGCGGGCCTATCCCCCCAAAGCGGGGATGGGGCCGTTTTGCGCTATTGTATCACAAATGCGCGGTGCAGGCAAGGCCGGGGCCCGGCGCAAAAACGCCGGCCGGGGCAAAACGCCCCGGCCGGCCCCGTTGCCAGCACCGCTGTTATTCTTCCTCTTCCATTTCCTGCTGTTTTGCCTTTGCCGCCCGGCGGCGAAGCAGAAGCAGCGCCCCCAGGGAAAGGACAGACAGCGCGCCGAAGAACCACGCGACATAATTGAGATCGATAAAATAGAACTGGTTAAATTCCACGTTGTCCAGCGCCACGTTCATACAAAGGATGGTGACGGTCTCTCCGCTGCGATCCGCCACAGGGATGGCGACGACGATGTATCCGCCTGCGCCCTCTTTGACGATGTTTTTGGTATACCCCGACGGCAGCGCCCCGCTATCGATCTTATCCAGCAGGGTCTTGAGATCCCGGCTCATTCCGGCGGCGTCCATGGGGCTGCCCACCTCTTTATAATCCGTCCCCGGGGTGGCGTTGCTGCGGTAGTTGGCGTCCAACAGGTAAAAATACGCGCCGCCAAGGCCCTTATTCACCGTGTAAAGGTCTTTTAGCCCATAATGGCCTTTCAGTTTGGTAAGCAGATCGCACAGGTCGCCGTAGGTGGCGCTCTCCTGTGGGTTCGCCGCCAGAGCCTTGATCTGCGCCCCGCTGTAGTGGCCCACGGAGATGGCGACGGATTCCCCGGTGGAAAGGGCGTTCGCGCCCAGCAGATCGATCTTCTCCGCCCGGCGGGCCAGAGGCAGGGTCACCGCGATGATCGTCAGCAGCAGCGACGCCAGCATGACCGCTACCAGGACGATTTTTGTCTGTTTGGATTCCAGCAATTTTTTCATGAAAAGCATTTCCTTTCCTTTTGCGCGGAAAAGCGTTGAATTGTAATATTTAAATTGTACCATAACCCCTGCCGGAATACAATCTGTGCCGAAGATTTCCCCCGCGCTCCCTTAAATATTCTTTTCGTTTCCGCCCCGTCCCCATTGCAAAGAGCGAAAAATGTGATACAATATATAGTATCTTTTGCCATATTTTTATACAATATATCGAATTATTTTGAAGGAGTGTGCTTTATGAACCTGTCTCCCAACGCCCTTACGGTGCTGCGCCGCCGCTACCTGCAAAAGGACGAGGCCGGCGTTTTGCTGGAGACTCCGGAGGATCTGTTCCGCCGGGTTGCCCACACCATCGCCGCGGCGGACCTGGCCTATAGCCCGGACGCCGGCTGCGCCGCTTTGGAAGAGCGTTTTTATCAGATGATGACCGATCTGGAATTTCTTCCCAACTCCCCCACCCTGATGAACGCGGGGCGGCCCCTGGGCCAGCTCTCCGCCTGTTTTGTGCTGCCGGTGGAGGACACCATGGAGGATATTTTTGAGGCGGTAAAGCAGGCCGCCCTCATCCATAAATCCGGCGGCGGCACAGGGTTTTCCTTCTCCCGCCTGCGCCCGGCGGGCAGCAGCGTGCACAGCACCGGCGGCGTGGCCTCCGGCCCCATCAGCTTTATGCGGGTGTTCAACATGGCAACCGAAGCCGTCAAACAGGGCGGCACCCGCCGCGGCGCCAATATGGGGATCCTGCGCATCGATCACCCGGATATCCTCCAGTTTATCGACTGCAAAAAGGATAACGCCGAGATCACCAATTTCAACCTCTCCGTAGGCGTCACCGAGGCCTTTATGGAAGCCGCCTCCCAGGGCCTGCCCTACGACCTGGTGGATCCTCATACCCAGCAGCCCGTGGCCCAACTGGACGCCCGGGAAGTGCTTGGGAAGATCGTGGACAGCGCCTGGCGCAACGGCGAGCCCGGCATCATCTTTTTAGACCGCCTCAACCGGGACAACGTGGTCCCCTCCCAGGGCGAGATCGAAAGCACCAACCCCTGCGGCGAGCAGCCCCTGCTGCCCTATGAATCCTGTAACCTGGGGTCCATCAACCTGACCCGGATCGTGGAGACCTCCGCCGCCGGCCCAGTGATCGATTACGAAAAGCTCACCGCCCTGGTGCAGGACGCGGTCCATTTTCTGGATAACGTCATCGACGTGAATCAGTATCCTCTGGAACGCATCGGTTTTGTCACCCGGCAGACCCGCAAGATCGGCCTTGGCGTTATGGGCTGGGCGGATATGCTGCTGATGCTGGGCATCCCCTACAATTCCGACCGGGCGGTGGAGCTGGCGGAACAGATCATGGGCCACATCACCGAAGCGGGCCGGGCGGAAAGCCGCCGGCTGGCCAAAATCCGCGGCGCTTTCCCCTTGTTTGACGAAAGCGTCTACGCAGGTCAAGAGCCTTTGCGCAACGCCACCATCACCACCATCGCCCCCACCGGCACCCTTTCTATCCTGGCCGGATGCTCCTCCGGCGTGGAGCCGGTCTTTGCCTATGTGTTCATCCGCAATATCATGGACAACACCGAAATGATCGAGGTGAACCCGGTGCTCAAGGCCGCCTTGGAATCCTGCGGCCTTTATTCCGACGAGCTGATGAAGCAGATCGCCGCCGCGGGCTCCCTTGCCCATATCGACGCCCTCCCCCGGGAGCTGCGGGAGCTTTTCGTCGCCTCCCACGACATCAGCCCGGAATATCACATCCGGATGCAGGCGGCCTTCCAGCGCCACACCGATAACGCCGTCTCCAAAACGGTCAATTTCACCCACGACGCCACCCGCGAGGACGTGGCAAGGGTCTATCAGCTGGCTTGGCAGCTGGGCTGCAAAGGCGTTACCATCTACCGGGACGGCAGCCGGGACAACCAGGTGCTCAACATCGGAGAGGTCAAAACCGGCGAGGCTGCCGGGGCGGCCCCGGCGGCCATCACCCCCCGCCCGCGCCCCGAGGTGACCAGCGGCATTACCGAGCGCATGAGGATCGGCTGCGGCAACCTGTATGTGACGGTGAATTACGACGACCGCGGTATCTGCGAGGTGTTCACCAGCACCGGCAAAGCGGGGGGCTGTCCCTCCCAGTCGGAGGCCACTGCCCGCCTTGTTTCCATCGCCCTGCGCTCCGGCGTCTCCGCGGATGAGATCATCGCCCAGCTGCGCGGCATCCGCTGCCCCTCCACCATCCGCCAGCCCGGCATGAAATGCACCTCCTGCCCCGACGCCATCGCCCGGGTCATCCGCAAGGTGGCGGATTTTCAAAAAGCCCATCGGGAGATGAACGACCTGGTGATGCTCACCGGCCAGGAACCTGCCGCTCCCGCCGCCAGCCCAGCCGCCCCCGCCGGGGATCCCCTGGACGCCATGCGCCACTGCCCGGAATGCGGCGCCCTTTTGGAACACGAGGGAGGATGCGTGGCCTGCCGCTCCTGCGGCTACTCTAAATGCAACTGATCGTTTTACGGGACTTTTTGGGGATGCCGCCGGGTTTTCCGGCGGCATCCCAGAGCAGGAACATACGTTTTTAAATTTTCCGTAACTTATTGCACTTTACCGGCCAATCGTCTATAATAAATAGAAAAGAAGCGCCCCGCGGGCCCGTTTGGGCGCGCAGCCTGCCCTCCGCCGCGGCGGAACGGGCCACGATGGAGGTTCAAACAACATGGCAACTGAAAAAACGACCGCAGCAAAAGATAAAATGACCCGGGACGACAAACAGAAGGCTTTGGATTCCGCTATCAGCCAGATCGAAAAACAGTTTGGCAAGGGCGCTGTGATGAAGCTTGGCTCCTCCGCCGCCCTCAACGTCGAAGCCATCTCCACCGGCTCCATCGCCCTGGATCTGGCCCTTGGCATCGGCGGCGTGCCCCGCGGACGCATCGTAGAGATCTACGGGCCAGAGAGCTCCGGTAAGACCACCGTGGCCCTCCACATCGTGGCGCAGGCCCAAAAGGCCGGCGGCGAAGCCGCTTTCATCGATGTGGAGCACGCCCTGGACCCGGTGTACGCCAAAGCCCTGGGGGTGGATACCGATTCCCTGCTGGTCTCTCAGCCGGATACCGGCGAGCAGGCCCTGGAGATCACCGAAGCGCTGGTGCGCTCCGGCGCCATCGACGTCATCGTCATCGACTCTGTCGCCGCCATGGTGCCCCGGGCGGAGATCGAAGGCGAAATGGGCGATTCCCATGTGGGCCTGCAGGCCCGCCTGATGTCCCAGGCCCTGAGAAAGCTCACCGGCGTTATCTCCAAATCCAACTGCGTAGCTGTTTTTATCAACCAGCTGCGTGAAAAAGTGGGCGTGGTCTACGGCAACCCGGAGGTCACCCCCGGCGGACGGGCCCTCAAGTTCTATTCCTCCGTGCGCCTGGATGTCCGCCGCGTCGAGCAGCTCAAGAGCGGCACCGACATCATCGGCAACCACACCCGGGTCAAGATCGTCAAAAACAAAGTGGCGCCGCCCTTCAAAGAGGCGGAATTCGATATCATGTACGGCCAGGGGATCTCCCGGGCCGGAGAGCTTCTGGATCTGGCGGTGAAGCTGGATATCATCAACAAAAGCGGCGCGTGGTTCAGCTATCACGACGAGCGCCTCGGCCAGGGCCGCGACAACGTAAAGATCTATCTGCAGCAGCACCCCGAGTTTTGCGACGAGCTGGATAAACAGATCCGCGCCAACGCCGACAAACTCAATTTCTCCCGCGGGGGGAAAAGCAAAAAGGCCACTTCCGCTGGCGCCAACGCGTCGGATAACGACGACGCCGGGAGCGAGGCGGACATCGACGTAGAGGTCGAGGAGTAAGCCATGCTGGTCACCGCCGTGGAAAAACGCAAAGGCGAGGGTTACGCCGTCTTCGTGGAGGGGGAATACGCCCTCATGCTCAACGAGGAGACCCTGCTGACCGAAAAGATCCGGGCCGGGGTCGAGGTCACGCCCCAGCGGCTGGACGAGCTCCAAAAAAAAGCGGAGCTGCGCCGCACCCGGGAACGGGCCTTATATCTGCTGGAAAAAAAGAGCTACGCCAAAGAGGAGCTGACGCAAAAACTGGCCCGCACTTCTTGCCGGGAAACCGCCGAAACTGTGGCGGCGCGGATGGAGGAACTGGGCCTTTTAAACGACGAGGATTACGCCCGTCGTTTTGCCGACCATCTCTGGCGCTTTAAAGGCTACGGCGCCGGGCGCATCCGCCAGGAAATGTCCCGCAAAGGCCTTGACCGAGAGCTCATCTCCCGTGAGCTGGAGCGCCTGGGGGAAGAAAACACCGAAGAAGACGTGGCTCAGAAACTCTGCGCCCTGATCGACCGCAAATACCTTCGTTTTTTGGACGATCCCAAGGGCCGGAACAAAACCATCCAGGCACTGCAGCGCCTGGGCTACGCCTATGAAGACATCCGCCGTGCGCTGCAATATTACGATCACAGTGAGGAAGAAGATTATGCCGATTAAAGTTGGAATGGTCTCCCTGGGGTGCTCCAAAAACCAGGTAGACGCCGAGATCATGCTCTCCATGCTCAAAAAACGCGGGTGGGAGCTCTGCACCGACGCGGGGCTGTGCGACGTGGTCATCATCAACACCTGCGGGTTTATTGAGGACGCCAAAAAGGAGTCCATCGAAAATATTTTAGAGTTTATCACCCTCAAAAAAGAGGGCCGCATCAAGGTGGTGGTCATCACCGGCTGCCTGGCGGAACGCTACCAGATGGAAATGGCCAAGGAGATCCCCGAAGCCGACGTCATCCTCGGCATCGGCTCCAACGAAGATATCGTGGAGGCCATTGAAAAGGCTTTGGGCGGGGAACAGGTATACCGCTTTGCCGATAAGGAAAAGCTGCTGCTCTCCGGCGACCGCGTCATCTCCAACCTGCCCTTTTTCGCCTATCTGAAGGTAGCCGACGGCTGTGACAACCGCTGTACCTACTGCGCTATCCCTCTCATCCGGGGGCGTTTTCGCAGCCGCCCCATGGAAGATGTGCTTCGGGAAGCCCGCCATCTGGCCGAAAACGGCGTCACCGAGATCAATGTCATCGCCCAGGATACCACCCGCTACGGCAGCGACCTGTACGGGGAACCGCGCCTGGCCGAGCTGCTCACCGAGCTGTGCCGGATCGACGGCATCCGCTGGATCCGCATCCTGTATACTTATCCCGACCGCATCACCGACAAGCTGTTGGAGGTGGTTGCCCGGGAAGAAAAAATCGTCAAATATCTGGATATTCCCCTGCAGCATGCCAGCGGCCGGGTCCTGCGGGAGATGAACCGCAGCGGCGACCGGGCAAGCCTTACCGCCTTGATGCACCACATCCGCGAAATGGTGCCGGGCATCGTCCTGCGCACCACCCTGATCACCGGCTTTCCCGGGGAAACTGAGGAGGAGTTCGGCGAGCTGTGCGAATTTGTCCGGGAGATCCGCTTTGACCGCCTGGGCTGCTTTACCTATTCCGCCGAAGAGGACACCCCCGCCGCCGCACGGGAGGACCAGGTGGACGAGGAGACAAAACGCCGCCGCGCCGAGATCATCATGGACGAACAGATGCGTATTTTGGAAGAAAACAACGAAAAAATGCTGGGGAAAGAGCTCACCGCCGTGGTGGAGGGCTTTGACCGTCTGGCGGAAAGCTATTTTGGCCGCACCGCCGCGGACGCCCCTGATATCGACGGGAAGGTGTTTTTTACGAGCCCCCGCCGCAAGCTCTCCATCGGCGAATATGTTACCATGCGGGTGGAGGAAGTGCTGGATTACGACCTGATCGGATCGGTGGTGGAAGAATAACCCATGAATACGCCCAATAAGCTTACCGTCCTGCGCGTCTGCCTGGTGCCGGTCTTTGTGGCGCTGCTCATGATCGAAGCGATCCCCCATCACTACCTTCTGGCCCTGGCCGTCTTTACCGCCGCCTCCCTGACCGACCTGCTGGACGGTTATCTGGCCCGCCGGGACGGCCTTGTGACGGATTTTGGGAAATTTATGGATCCCCTGGCGGATAAGATTTTGGTGACCAGCGCTATGATCTGTTTTATCGAGCTGGGGTTCGCCCCCGCCGTGCTCATCGCGGGCATCATCGCCCGGGAATTTACCGTTACCTCCCTGCGGCTCATCGGCGCCGGGAAAGGGGCGGTCATCGCCGCCGATATTTGGGGAAAGTGGAAAACCGTCACGCAGATGGTCTGGATCATCGCTGTGCTGTTCTTTTCCTGGCTGGGGGGGCTGGTTGCCCTGCCAGGCGCTGTCGGGTTTTTCCTCGATCTTCTGCTTTGGCTGGTGACGGCCCTTACCGTCTTCAGCGGCGTCAACTATCTCTGGGGCAACCGCGCCCTTCTGCGGGACGTAAAATAAGGCTTTGCCTTTTTCAAAAACCCAGCCCCTCGCCGGGGAAAATAAAACAAAGGCGGGCCAAACGGCCCGCCTTTGTTTTTCTGGAAGCAAACTGAAAAAAATCATACCATACGCGGTGCCTTCGGCCCCGGTGTTCCCGTTCCGCGCCCATCTCGCCGCATCTATAATGTAGCGCTTTTTTTGTAAACCGGCCATCGTCCCAGGGTAAATTTCCGGTAAAAGATCCATTGTCCAGCTTTCCACAGCGCGAAAGCCGGCCTGTGGAAAACCGCGGCCGCGTATTTTCTTCGCAGAAGCGCCAAAACTTTAGCGCCGATTTGTGAAAATATACAAAAGCATTTCAATCTTTACAAATAATTTATAATTTTGGGTTGGTTTTTTCCTCAAATGCTTTTATAATAGATGGGTAAGCTTAAATTCGGAACGATCTCTTGCCTCCCTTATTTTGAGTCGGGGGTCCCGGATGACGGCATCAAAATAAGAAATTGGAAAATGGAGGAAACCACCTTATGAAACTGCGTGTTCTTTACTACACCAAAGCCGGAATTTCTGAAAACATGATCACCTATCTTTCCCGGGAATACCGGATCAAGGCCGATTCCATCCCCCCCGCTTATCCCATGGAAAACGAGAAGCTGCTGATCATCGGCACTGACGTGGCCAAAGCTTCCCCCGAGAAGCCTTTCCTGGATTTCATCCGTGATTTGAAACCCGCCCGCGCCAAACATGTCGCCTTCTTCGCCACCAACGCCAAAGCTGCCGAGAGCACCAACGAGCTGAAAAAGATCCTTGCCGAAAACGGCGTGGACGTTGTCGGCGAGACCTTCCTCTGCGAGGTCGCTTCCTCCCTGTTCAAAAAGGGCAAGCCCACCGAGCAGAACCTGAAAGACCTGAAGGACTGGACGGATAAGACCATCCAGGCCCTGGCGGACTGATCCCCCTGTTTTTCCTGGGAGCGGCTGTGTTACAGCCGCTCCTTTTTTGCGCTTTTCGGCTGGGGAACCCCCTATTCTGCAAAAAAGGAAAAAACCGCTTGTAAATGCCGCCGTCCGGGCCTATAATACCAATGGCGGCGAATCAGCCATTCCTCGCTGACCTTTTTGATCTTCGGAGGAGCATACTATGAAGGCAAAGTTCAAAGAATATTCCCTCATTACCTTCGCCACACTGATGGTATCCGTCGGCGTTTACTTTTTCAAATTCCCCAACCATTTTTCCACCGGCGGCGTCACCGGTATCTCCATTTTGCTGGCCCCTTTCATTCCGGCCCTGAGCCCCGGCGCCTTGGTGTTCATCATCAACATGGGCCTGCTGCTGGTGGGGTTTTTGATCTTTGGCCGCGGCTTTGGCCTGAAAACCGCCTACGCCAGTACCTTGATGTCTGTTTCCACCTGGGCTTTGGAGAAGATCCTCCCTTTAGAGCAGCCTCTCACCGATGAGCCTCTGTTGGAGCTGATGTTCGCCGTCACCCTTCCCGCCATCGGCTCTGCCCTTTTGTTCAACGTCAACGCCTCCACCGGCGGCACCGACGTGGTGGCCATGATCCTGAAAAAATATACCAATCTCAACATCGGCCACGCCCTGTTCTGTTCCGACGTGCTGATCACTGTCAGCACCTGTTTTGTGTTCGGCATCAAAGCAGGGCTTTATTCCATCCTCGGCCTGCTGATGAAATCCATGCTGGTGGATTCCGTGATCGAAAACATCAACCTCTGCAAGTATTTCACCATCGTCACCGTCAAGGCGGACGAGATCATCGATTACATCACCCACGAGCTGCACCGCGGCGCCACGGTACAGGATGGCGAGGGAGCCTTTCACCACGAGCCCAAAAAAGTGATCCTCACGGTGCTCAACCGCACCCAGGCCGTCCATCTCCGGCAGTTTGCCCGCAAGGTGGATCCCCACGCTTTTATTATGATCACCAATTCCAGCGAGATCATCGGCAAGGGCTTTCGCGGACAGTAAGCCCGTCTCCGTTGCTCCGTCCTTTTTTTGCAGCTTATTTTAAAAGCGATTCCCATTTTTCGATCATGCGGTCGGTCCGCAGGTCTTCCTCTGCGCTCACCGCCATGCGGGCCGGATCCGCCCGGTACCAGGCCACCGACCTTGCCAGCCCTTCCCGCAGAGGGATCTCCGCGCGAAAGCCGGGGACAAAACGCTTGAGCTTGCTGTTATCGAAAACACCGTTTTCCGCCATGTCGCCGCGGATAGCGCCCAATTTTTCCGGCATCTCCCGGATAATAAAATCTTCCGAAAGATGCGCCACCACCGGGCGGCGGCCCAGCACCCAGCCATAGGTCTCCATGATCTCATCCCAGGAGAGGGCTTCGTCGCTGGTGATGTGGAAAGCATGGCCCAGGGCGGCGTAATTGCCCAGCAGCCCATACAGGCCACGGCAAAAATCGTCGCTGTGGGTCACCGTCCAAAGGGTACGGCCGTTGCCGTGGACGATGACAGGCTTGCCGCGGAGGATCCGGTCCGCCAGGTTCCAGTGCGACACCTGCCACCCCAATACCGGGCCCACCACCAGGCGGTGTTCCCCGTAGGTATGGGAGGGGCGGACGATGGTCACGGGAAAATCCTCTTCCCGGTAGCGCTCCTGCAGATAAAGCTCGCAGGCAATCTTATTCTTGGCGTAATCGCTAAAGGCGTTTTTCAGCGGCACGTCCTCGGTGACCGGCGTCTGGAAGCAGGGCTTTTGATAGACCATGCAGGTGCTGATAAAGACATAATGGCGCACCTTTCCCCGCAGCAGTTCCACATCCAGCCGGGCCTGTTCCTCGGTATAGCAGATAAAATCCACCGCCGCGTCAAACTCCATCCCAGCCAGGGCCTTGCGGGCCTCCTCCGGCTGGCGGATATCGCAGAGGATGCTGTGGGCGCCCAGGGCTTCCCACTCCCGGGCGGAACCCCGGTTAAGAAGCCAGACGTCGTCCCCCCGTTCCAGACAAAGCCGGGTCAGGGAGCTGCTGATGTTGCCGGTACCGCCGATCAAAAGAATTTTCATGTTGCCGCGTCTCCTTTTATTATGCGCCCTGAGGCGTTTATTTCATCACTTTTTTCACGCTGCGGTATTTTTTCTCGCTATAAGGCCGGTAGCGCAGGGAAAGATCCGGCCAGCGGCGCTGGTACAATACGCTCTTTTCCCGGCTGAAGGCCTCAAAACCGGCCTTGCCGTGACAGGCGCCCATGCCGCTGCCGCCCACACCGCCAAAAGGCATCCGGGAAGAAGCCAGATGCAGCACGGTATCGTTGACGCAGCCCCCGCCAAAGGTCAGCTGGCGCATCAGGGCCCGGGCTGCTTTTTTATCGCGGCTAAACAGATACAGCGCCAGCGGATGGCTTCCCGCCTCTACCCGCCGGGCTGCCGCTTCCAGGTTCTCGCAGCCGGTCACCGGTAAAACCGGCCCGAAGATCTCCTCCTGCATCACCGCGGAATCTTCCGGCGGATCCTCCAGAATGGCCAGGGACATGGCCAGCCGCTCCCGATCCCTCTGTCCGCCAAAGCGCACCTTCTCCCCCTGCGTGAGCCCTTCCAGACGGTCAAAATGGCGTGCGCTCACAATGCGGGTCTGATCCGGGTTTTGCAAGGGCTCCGGCCCTTCAAAAACCTTTGTCCAATGGATCAGCTGTTCGATCAGGGCCTCCTTCACGTCGTTGCAGACGAGGACATAATCCGGCGCCACGCAGGTCTGGCCCGCGTTGAGCAGTTTTCCCCAGACAATGCGCTTGGCCGCGAGGGAAAGATCCGCTGTACTGTCCACCAGACAGGGGCTTTTCCCGCCGAGCTCCAGGGTCACCGGCGTCAGGGTCTCTGCGGCGGCGGCCATGACCCGGCGGCCCACCGCGGGGCTGCCGGTAAAAAAGATCTTATCAAAGCCCGCCCTGGTCAGGGCTTCGCACTCCTCCGGCCCCCCGGTGACCACCTGGATATAACAGGGCTCAAACAGCCCGTCCAGCAGCTCCCCGATCAGCTTTGCCGTGGCGGGAGCCTGCTCCGAGGGCTTGAGGGTGACGCAGTTGCCCGCGGCCATGGCCTCCGCCAGGGGGATCAGGGCCAGCTGCAGCGGATAGTTCCAGGGGGACAGCACCAGAGCCGTCCCATAGGGCGCCGCCTCCACACGGCCATATCCCGGCCACTGAGAAAGGCTGCCTTTTACCCGCCGCGGCTTTGACCACCCCTCCAAATACCTGCGCAGATAGCGGATGGCCTCCAACACCATACCGGTCTCCGTTACGTATCCCTCCAGGGCCGGTTTGCCCAGATCCTCCTGCAGCGCCCGGGCGATCTCCCCCTCCCGACGGCGGATCTCCCCCGCCAAAAGGGCCAGGGCCGCCCGGCGGTAGCCCAGGTCCCTGGTGATCCCGCTCTCATAAAATTCCCGCTGCAAACGCACCGTCTCCGTAAAATCCATCATTTTTTGCCCTCCCTCCCCGGCATTTTCCGTTTGCCGGGGTTTTTCTCTTTGCGATAGAACAGCAGGTCAAACTGGATCTCAGTGACCAGGCTTTCCTGCCGCGCCAGCCTGGCCGACGCCTCGGGAGAGCTCTTCCAATAGTAGGGCGTCATGGAAAAAAGGTTTTGGATGTTCTGCGCGCCTGTCACCGTGACCGTATCCCCCACCGTCACCCGGCCGGTAAAGGTAAAATCCTTAAGCTGGTAATGCTTGACATCGTTTTCATAAGGGACCTCGTAAAGGATCTCCTTCAGGCCGTACAGATGCCGCGGGCCGGGAAACACCATGATCAGCAGGCCGTTTTTTCGCAGCACCCTGCCGAATTCCTCCTCAGAATAAGGCGCAAAGATGTTGAGAAGAAGATCCGCCCAGCCGTTTTCCACCGGCATCTCAAACAGGCTCGCCACGCCCCATTCCACCCCGCGGGTGCGGCGGCAGGCCGCCGCCAGGGCAAATTTGGAGATATCCATCCCCACCATGCTGCCCCCGATCCCCGCTTCGTCCAAAGCGGCCCGCAGCCCCGCTGTATAATACCCTTCCCCGCAGCCGGCGTCCAGGATGCGGGGGGAGGCGATCCCCTCCGCCCGAAGCCAGCGGATCGCCTCCCGGTTCAGCGTATCGCTGAGCAGCCGGTAGAGCCCCAGGTCGAGGAAATCCCTCCGGGCGTCCACCATCTGCTTGTTATCCCCCGGGATCTTTCCCTTTGTCTGGGAAGGCAGCAGGAAATTGGTATATCCCTTGGCCGCGCGGTCAAAGGTATGGCGGTTTTTGCACCGGAATCCCCCCGGAAGCGTTTCCAGCTCCCGCCCGCAGATCGGGCAGATCAGTTCGCTTTTAACCACCGTTTTCCTCCCCCTTCAGCATCTTCGAAAATTTTTGGGCCGCCGGCCCGGGCTCCAGATCCGACCGGCGGCAGAGGGCCACCGCCCTAACGGGCAACGGCTCCCGCAGATCCACCTCAAACAGTTCCCCGTTTTCCAGCGGTTCCCTCGCAAATTCTCGGATCACCGAAGCCACCCCAAGGCCGGAACGGGCAAAATCCAGCAGCAGGTCGTGGGCGCCCAGCTCGATCTCCGGCGAGAGCTCCACCCCGCTTTGCAAAAAGCACTGGTCGATCTGCCGCCGGGTGTTGGAAAGCCTTTCCAGCATGACGAGGGGCTGCCGGGCCAGCTCCCCGCGGGAGACCGGCCTGCCCCGCAGCTCCTCAAAAGCCGGACCGGCCACAAAGACGTCGTGAAGCTGCAGGCATTCCCATACTTCCAGGTTCTCCCCCTCCACCGGCGCGTTCACCAGCGCCAACTCCACCGCGCCGCTGTACAGCAAATCCAAAGTCTCCGCGCTGGTGCGGTTGGTCACATGCAGATGGATCCCGGGGTACGCCTCATGGAACCGTTGCAGGTAGGGCAGCAGAAAATGTTTGGAGATGGTATCCCCCGCGCCAATGCGCAGTTCCCCTCCCAACAGCTGCTTCATTTGAAGCACCCTGTCCCGGCCGGCTTCCAACAGGCCCATGGCCGGTTCCACATAATGGAACAGCTGGCGCCCCTCCTCGGTGAGGGCCACCCCGCGGGCCCGGCGCACAAACAGCCGCACCTCCAGGCACTCCTCCAGCTGCCGCACCGCCTGGCTCACCGCCGGCTGGCTGACGTACAGCTCCCGGGCGGCGGCGGAAAAGCTCCCCAGACGCGCCACCATCCAAAAGGTGCGATAAAGCTCCAGATTTTTATCCATTATGAGTTCTCCTTATCGCATCCATCAAAAATAATAATTTTACTTATACTAACGTTTTTATTATAATAAAGATAAAGACAAAGCGCAACGGAAATTTATTGCCCGCCCGGCGGACAGCCGCCCCCCTCCCCGGCGGCAGCAGAAAGGATGCAGAAAACTATGGAAAGAACAGTCGGTACCGTTGTGCGCGGCGTACGCGCACCCATTATCCGCCAGGGCGACGACCTGGCCGCTATCGTCACCGAGAGCATTTTAAACTGCGGGAAAAGCGAGGGCGTCGCTTTCCACGACAAGGATATCGTCGCCGTCACCGAGGCTGTGGTGGCCCGCGCCCAGGGCAATTATGCCAGCGTGGAAGATATCGCCGCCGATGTGCGCGCCAAATTCCCCAGCGGCGTCGTGGGCGTGGTGTTCCCCATCCTCAGCCGCAACCGTTTCGCCATCTGCCTCAAGGGCATCGCCTCCGGCGTCAAAAAGGTAGTATTGCAGCTGAGCTATCCCTCCGATGAAGTGGGCAACCATCTCATCGATCCGGATATGCTGGATGAAAAAGGGGTCAATCCCTGGACGGATACCCTGAGCGAAAAGCAGTACCGCGAGCTGTTCGGCTTCCAGCTCCATCCCTTTACCGGTGTGGACTACGTGGAATATTACAAGGAGCTCATCACCGCCTGCGGCGCCGAAGTGGAGGTCATTTTCTCCAACCATCCCGCCACGGTGCTGGCCTACGCCGGCGATGTGCTCGCCTGCGACATCCACACCCGCCGCCGCACCAAGCGCATCTTAAAGGCCGCCGGGGCTGGCGTCGTCCTGGGCCTGGACGATCTGCTCACCTCCCCGGTAAACGGCAGCGGCTGCAACGATTTCTGTGGCCTGCTGGGTTCCAACAAGGCCACTGAAACCACCGTCAAACTTTTCCCTCGGGATTGCCAGGCCTTTGTGGAGAAGGTGCAGGCCTCCCTGTTTGAGGCCACCGGCAAGACCCTGGAGGTCATGGTGTACGGCGACGGCGCTTTTAAAGACCCTGTGGGCAAGATCTGGGAGCTGGCTGACCCGGTGGTCTCCCCGGCTTATACCTCCGGCCTTGCCGGTACCCCCAATGAGCTCAAGCTGAAATATCTGGCCGACAATAAGTTTGCCCACCTGCACGGCGACGCCCTCAAAGCGGCCATCGCCCAGGCCATTCGGGAGAAAGACGGGGATCTCAAGGGTTCCATGGCTTCCCAGGGCACCACGCCCCGCCAGCTCACCGACCTGATCGGCTCCCTTTGCGACCTCACCTCCGGCAGCGGCGACAAGGGCACCCCCATCGTATGGATCCAGGGGTATTTTGACAATTATTCCATCTGACCGGAATCGGCGCGTTCCGGTTTTCCCCGCGGCGGGGGGTCTGTAATGGACCCCCCGCCGTTTTTTTGTGAAAAGTTTACGCAAACGGTGTTTTTTCTCTTTGCTTTTTGCGCGCCAGCCGCTATAATAAACAATGGCGTTTTAAAATCTATTCTGGCCCGATTTGGGAGGTTTGAAAAAAATTGGAACCCTTTCGCCTGATCCCTTACTGCCGTTCCGTCCTTTGGGGCGGCCACCGGCTAAAAAACGAATATGATAAAGAGACGGAACTGGAACCTCTGGCCGAGACCTGGGAGCTTTCCTGTCATCCCAGCGGCTGCTCCATCGTGGGAAGCGGCGCCTACAAAGGCACCCCGCTCTCCGCCTACGTCCAGCGCTTCAAAACCGCTGTAACAGGTACCCGTGCCGCCCATTTTGACGATTTTCCCATTCTCATCAAGCTCATTGACGCCGATGAAAACCTCTCCGTCCAGGTGCACCCTTCGGACGAATATGCCCTGAAACATGAATGCCAATATGGCAAGGAAGAGCTCTGGTACATTCTGGAATGTGAACCCGGCGCATACCTCTACTATGGGCTGTGCCGCCCCGTCTCCCGGGAGGAGTTTTTGCTGCATCTGGAAAGAGAGACTGTGGAGACCCTGCTCAACCGGGTGGAGGTAAAGCCCGGCGATATTTTCTACATCACCCCCGGCACCCTCCACGCCATCGGCCGTGGCATCGTCCTGGCCGAGATCCAGCAAAGCTCCGACGTGACCTACCGCGTATGGGACTACAACCGTCCGGATAAAGACGGCCGTCTGCGCCCTCTCCATGTGGAAAAGGCCCTGGACGTCATCAACTTTCTCCCCTCCCCCTCTTACCGGCCCATGGCCTGCCCTGACGGGAACGGCTCTGTCCCGCTGGTGCGCTCCCCCTATTTTACCGTCCATCGCCTTGATATCGACGGCGAAAAGGTTTTTTCCACCGACGGCAGCACCTTCCACGCCCTGCTCTGCGCCGATGGCTCCGGCGAGCTGCAAAGCGCCGCCGGTTATCTCTCCTTTTCCAAAGGCAAAACCCTGTTTGTGCCCGCAAGCTGCGGCGAATACCGGATATCCGGCGCCTGCCGCCTGCTGCGCACCACCCTTCCCAACGTCGAATAACCCCCGATATGGTAAAAGCACCGCCCGCTTTGATAAGCGGGCGGTGCTTTTTCGTTTCCGTCCATGGGGCGCCAAGGTCAGCGCTGAAGGTTTTTGGCCATCATCTCGGGGCTGGCGCTGTAAAGCAGGGCGTCCTCCGCCAAAATATCCCCCTGGCGGTACAGCCGCAGGAGATCGGAATCCATGGTGCGCATTTTTTGATCCGCCGAGGAATAGATCACCGAATCAATCTGATGGATCTTGGCGTCCCGGATCATGTTGCGGATGGCGGGGGTACCCATCATGATCTCAAAGGCGGGGATCCGCCCCTTGACGGGGGATGGGACCAGCTGCTGGGAAACCACCGCCTGCAGCACCATGGAGAGCTGGATGCGCGCCTGGTGCTGCTGTTCCGGCGGAAAGGCGTCGATCACGCGGTCGATGGTATTGGCAGCCCCCACCGTATGCAGGGTGGAAAGCACCAGATGGCCGGTCTCCGCCGCCGTCAGGGCGATCTCGATGGTGGCCTGGTCGCGCATTTCCCCCACCAGGATCACATCGGGGGATTGGCGCAGGGCCGAGCGCAGGGCCAGACTGTAGCTTTTGGTATCCACCGTGATCTCCCGCTGGCTGACAATGCTTTTTTTGTGCCGGTGCAGATATTCGATGGGGTCTTCCAACGTGAGCACATGGCAGTTGCGGGTGGAATTGATCCGATCCACCAGGCAGGAGAGGGTGGTGCTTTTGCCGCTTCCGGCGGAACCGGTGACCAGGATCATCCCTTTGGTCTTTTTCGCCAGCTCCATGACCTCCTCCGGGATCCCCAACTCGCTGGGATCTGGCAGCTCAAAGAGCACCACGCGGATCACCGCGGCCAAAGAACCCCGCTGCTGATAGGCGTTGACGCGAAAACGGCCCACCGATTTGATGGAAAACGAAAAATCGTCATCCCCGCTTGCCCGGAAAGCCGCATAGTCCCGCCCGTCCGCCGCCGCGTAGATGCTGCGCAGCAGCAGTTCGGTATCCCCTGGCTGCAAGCGGCGTTCCTCCACGGGGAGGATATTCCCCTGTATCTTGAACGAGATGGGAAGGCCCGCTACGATAAATACATCGGAGGCGCCTCTTTCCACTGCTTCTTCCAATATTTTTTCCAGTTCCACGCCCAGCCTCTTCCTTCCTTTTTCAGGAGACCCCGTCCCAGAGATCGACCCCGAAATCTTCTTCTTCCTCCTGTGCCGTCCGAACAAGCTGCCAGCGGCGAATATCCCAGCGGACAGATGAGGGCGACAGGGGCGCCGCCAGCTCGATCTCCAGCGTCTGCCCTTCCCCGGCCTCTTCCGACCAGGAGATCAGCAGGCCCTCTTCCCCCAAGTTCGCCGTAAAACCGGCCTGGGTCAGCTTAAGGCTTGCCCGCTGCAGATCATCCAGCCCCGGCTGGCCCTGGGTTTCCTCCAGCTGCGCTTTGAGGATGGCGTCCACCCGGGCAAGGTCCTCCTCCCCGCGGGCGTCTGCGGCGTAGTAATCCCGCACCGCCTCCCCTGTTTTCTGCGCGAGCTTTAGATCCGCCTGAGCGGAGACCACCGAAAGCACCCCAAAAATAGAAAGGCACAGCACCATAAAAACCGTAAGGATGGTGGCGGTGCCCACATGGGCTTTCCCATTCATGCCGCCCCGCCCCCTTCCTGGTCATAACACGCCGTTTCCAGGGTGTAAAGCAGCACCGCGCCGCCGTCATTTTTCAAAAAGGGATAGGGCCGGCTTCTGCGCACCAGGATCTCGCCCCGGCGCAGGCCGTCCTCCTGCGTTACGGACAGCTCCATCTCAAAAAGATCGGGGGCCACCGTTTCTTCCCAGTTTTTGTCATAATAAAAAGCTCCCGCCCCGGCTTCTCCTGCTTTAAAGCGTTCCGCCAGGGTCTGGGCCACCGTCACCGCCCGGGTCATGTCCCGGGCCTTTTCCGCCGTGAACCTGGCCCCAACAAACAGCTGTAAGGCCAGCGCCCCGGCAAAGGCAAAAACGCCGATGGCGACGATCAGCTCCGCCAACGGAGCCCCGGAACGTATGGGATCTTTTGTCCTCTGTTTCATCCGCTCACCTTCCTGTTCTCGGAAAAACCGACAGCGATTCCTCGGCTTCGCCGTCCCCCGCCGTAAAGGTGAGCCAGCCGTTTTCCCAATCAAAAGCAAAGCGCTCGATCTCCATGATCTCCATGCCGCCGGAGAGGTCAAATTCACCGCCTTGCTCCATAAAAACCTCCCACAGCTTTCCATCCTTGTGATAGATCCAGGTCTCGAAGGTTCGATCCCCCAGAGGTTCTTCCAGCACCAAGGCCTCCACGCCGTTTGCATCCCGCAAGCTGACGCCGCCCTCCCGGTCTCCCTGGCGCACTTTGGTCGCCGCGTAGGAAAGGGATGTGCGCAGGGCATAGTTTTCATCCATCCCCGCGACGATATCCCGGTAAACGCCGCCGCCAATGGTCACCAGCAGCACCGAGCACAGGGCAAAAACGCACAGCAGTGCCAAAGCGAAGAGGAACTCCGTCCCCAGCGCGTGTTTTTTCTTCATCCTGCGGCACCGCCTTTCCGGAACACATCCACATCCGGCATGATATTGGAGCCAAAGGTGCTGTAGAAGACCTCGTATTTTTCATGATCCACCACCAGGCCGTAATGCTCCTCCAGGTAGTCGACCCCGGAGGGATAAGCCCCTTCGATGGCGTAACACTGTACCGCCGCCCGTTTGACCGCGTTTCGCAGGATATCCTCCTGCTCCTGGGAGGTGCGGCCGCTTATCCCCCCCACTGCCCACAGGGCCACCAGCAGGACCGCGGCGAACAAGAGGGCGGAAAACGCCGTCTGGCGGGAAAAAAGGGAACGGCGGGGCGCCTTGAACGCACGCATAGAACCCCTCCTTTTACCCGATGGAGGACATAACGCCCACCAGCGGAAGCATGACCGAGATCAGGATGACCCCGACCACCACCGAAAGCACCGCGATCAGAAGCGGCTCCACCAGGGAGACCGCCCGGTCCAGAGCCTCTTCCAGCTCGTCCTCATATAGGCCCGCCAGCTTTGCCAGCACCGTATCGGTGGCGCCGGTCTTCACGCCGACAGTCAGCATTCTGGCAAACAGCGCCGGAAAGATACCGGCCTTTGCCACCGCCTCGGAAAAGGAGCTGCCCTCCTTCATCATACGGCGGCATTCCTCCACCTTGCGGCCCAGATAGGGGTTTTCCAGCACCGCGGGCACCATTTCCAGCGCCGCGTCGGTATCCATCCCGCTGGCCAGCATCAGGGACATGGCGGACGCAAAGCGCCCCGCCGCCGATTTGGAGGCGATCTTTCGGGTGAACACCGAGGTCGCGGCCAGGCGGCCGAAAAAGGCCTTGCCCGGCGCCGTCTTGCCCCACAGGGCCCCCAACAGGATCAGCACCAGCAGCCCGGGCAGCACCCAGGCCAACACCGTCCCGGCGGACATTCCCACCTGCATGACCGCACCGGCCGCGGCGGGCATTTCTCCGCCCAGCTGCTCCAACACCTGGCGGAACATGGGCAGCACCTTGGCCGCCAACAGGATCACCACCGCCGACATCATGGCGAAAAGCAGCACCGGATAGGCCACGGCGCTGCGGATGCGGGCCTGCATGGCCTGTTCACGCTCGTAATAAGCGGAAAGGGAGCTCATGACTTCTTCCAGCCGGCCGGAGGCCGCCCCGATCTCCGCCATGCTCACCATATAATCCGGGAATACGCCCGTGGCGCGCAGGGCCAGATACAGCGGCGCGTTTTCATCCAGTTTCTCCGTCATCACCCGCAGGATACTGCGGGTCCTCTCGTCCTCCGCGTCCTCTAAAAGCAGGGAGATCCCCTCATAAAGAGGGATCCCAGCCCGCAGCAGCAGCGTCACCTGGGAACAGAACGCCGCCGTCTCGCTGGGCGTTAAAGCCTTTGCCGTATCCGCCATGTTGAACCATCCTTTCCGTCGCCGGGCAAAGGGGCCAACGCCCCCTGTCCCAACAAAGCCCCGCCCCAGAGTCACTCACGGGCGAGGCTTTGCTGCGGTCATTTCAAGATTTACTTTTTCAAAAGGGAAGCGCCAGCCAAAGCGGCCAGCAGCACCGCCGCGGCAGCGCCGGCGCCGGTCTCGGGGTTCACCTTCCCGGAATTGGCGCCCGTCTCGCCGCTCTCGGCGGCAGGGGTCTCCACCGGCTGCTGCACCGCGGCGTCTACATTTTTCAGCGCACGGTCCGAGATCACATAGCAGCCCAGAGCGTCTGTTTTAAACACCAGGGCGCCGCCGCTGTAGGTCGTCGAGACCTGAGCGAGCTTTGTCCCGTCGTACTGGTACAGATAGGAACCCTTGTTGGCATAGATCTCCATCGTACCCACATAGTCGAACTGCGGCGCGCCCTCAAAGGTAAGGTAACGGAGGGTGGCGTACTCGTGGGCCTGCTCCACTTCTTTGATCAGATCGGTGCTGTAACGCATGTTCACCGCGTCCTGATCCGTAAGCTTTACCTGAAACTCCCCCTGATCCCGGATATACAGGGAGGCAAAGGTGTTATACTCGTCAAAAACGATCACCGGGCTCTCGTTGTCCACCGCCAGGCTCACCGACCGGCTGTCCTTGTCGGTATAGGTCTCCCGATAGCCGACCAGGGTGTCGATATATCCTTCCACTTCGCTGGTGGAGGTGGATACGATCACCGTGGCCTGCAGTTCTTTTGGGGTCATGATCTCGGCCTCCACCAGGCGGATGCGGACAAAGTAGTCATCGTCGTCATCCCGGTAGATCGTGGCGCTTTTCACCAGGGATTTCCCGTCGTCGTAATCCATTTTTACGCGCATCTGGTTGCGCTGGTTCACCTTATCGCTGAAATCTCCGTCGATCTCCAGATCGATGATGCTGCCGGGCGCTACGATGTAATCGTTAAAATCATCCACGCTCTCCAGGTCCAGCGCCCAGGCGCAGATGCAGGTCGTCAGGCAGGCCACCGCCGCCAAAGCCAATCCCAGTATCTTTTTCATCTGTCATACCTCTCCTTCGCAGGCCGGCGGCAAAAATTTTGCCGCGGCGTCCTTGCTCGACGCGCCGCCTGAGAACGATTTTCCCGGCGGGCTGTTAATATCATTATACCTGATATTCCATAAAATTCAATGGATAATTGCTCCTTCCCCGCAAAAAGAACAGCTGAAAACGCGCAAAAAGCCGTCCGGCCTGGAGAGGGGCCGAACGGTTCTTTTTGGGGATCGCGCCAAAAGGCTTATTTGCTGTTTTTCTTTACGGCAAGGGCTTCGGCGGCCACAAGGGAGATCACGCCCAGGGCCACGGCGGTCCCGACAAAATCCCGCGAGCCGGTGTTGGGGTTGTTCTCGGTCTTATCCTCGCCGTCATCCTGATCGGTATTTTCACCGGCGGCGGCGCTGGAAGCTTTCAGCTTGGTGTCGGAGAGGACATAGCTGCCCAGTGTGCTGGTCTTCAGCAGGAAAGCGCCCTCTTCCTCGTCGTATTTCGCGCCGCTCTCTTTCAGGGCCCCTTTGCTGCCGATCTCATAGAGGTACCAGTCCTTATCGGTATCCTCCACATAATAGGTCAGGGTGCCGCGGAAATCGAACGTGGGCGCGCCGTCAAAGCTCAGGAACGCGAGATCCGCGTCCTCGTTGGCCTGGGTGATGGCCTTATCCGCCTTGGTGGAATAATGCATGTTTACTGCGTCCTGATCCTCCAGGCGAACCTCAAAGCTGGCGTCCACGCCGTCGAAGGAGAAGGTCACGTTTTTGTTGGAAGAATGGAACTCGTATACCGGGGCCTCATTGTCCACCGTCTCTGCAAGCTCGGCGTCCTGGCTCAGCTCGGCTTTGTCCCAGTTGACGTCAAAATCCACCGCAAAGGTTTTGACCAGGGTGCCGGAAGTCTTTTTCTTCACCTGAAGCTCGCCCTCGATCTCCTCGGTCTCCACCCCATAGGTGGATTTCAGGGTGAGGATCAGGGAATCCTCGCCGTTTTCCCCGCGGTCCAGCTCGATGGATTCCACGGCGGATTTGCCGGAGGTGAGCTTGTTGTAAACCCGCAGATCGTCAAGATCCACGCTCTCTTCCAGCCCCAGCGGGATCTCTACGGTAGCGCAGGGGTTCTGTTTTACGGTATACGCTTCTTCCCCCTGCGCAAAGGCAGTCAGGCCGCTGGTGGCGGCAAAGGCTGCGGCCAAAAGAACAGACATTGTCTTTTTCAATGTGTTTTCCTCCTGTATCGGGTATGTTGTTTTCCGCGGAAGCTCTCCGTTCTTCCGCCGGTAAATGCATTATACGGGGCCGGAGGGCCGCCCTCAATGCAAGCTTTTTCCCTTTTCAGGAGGTTTTTTCCACTTTGCGCCGGTTTTTTCCGTTTTCTCCCGGCGTCCCCTCATCTTTCCAGACCCCGGCGGCGCAAAAAAGCAAAAAAAGAGCCCCGGCCTGGAGAGTGGCCGGGGCTGGGGTGCTGCTATTATCCTTTATCCAAGGTCAGCGGGGAAATTATTTTCTTTTCAGGGCAACTGCGCCTGCAGCTACCAGAGAAACGGCGCCCAGAGCCACAGCCACGCCGACAAAATCGCTGGAGCCGGTGCTGGGGTTCCCGGTGGTACCGCTGCCGCTACCGGTGCCGGAATTTCCAGAAGAGGAAGCGTCCTCGCTGCTGGAAGCGTCGCTGGAAGCGGTCTCTTTCAGCTTCTTGTCGGAAATGAGGTAGGTACCCAGGGTGCGGGTCTTCAGGGTGAAGCACTCGTCGTCCTTGTCGTACTTGCCAACTTCCTTCAGGTTGCCGTCGTCGTACTCGTACATATACCATTTCTCATCGCCGTCGCTGACATAATAGGTCAGGGTGCCGGAGAAATCGAAAGAGGGTTTGCCAGGGAAAGAAAATACTTCGATGCTGGCAGAGCTGTTCTTCACGATCAGCTTTTTGATGTCGGAAGTGGGCTTGCTGGTGTAGTACAGGTTCAGGTCGTCCTGCTTGGCCAGCTTGACCTCATACTGCGCATCGTTCTCGGTGAAGGTGAACACGCCGTTTTTGTTGGCGTTGTCGGGGGCGATAACATAGCCGCTGGCTTTGTCGATATCCGCCTCAAAGTCCTCGTCGTCCGGGCCTTCCTGAGATTTCCAGGCAATGTTCAGGTCCACATCATACTCGCCTTCGGCCCAGCCGTCGCTATTGATGTTCTTCGCTTTGCTGGAGCCCTTTTTGATGGTGAGGGTACCGGAGATATCCTGATCGTCGGTGCCGTAGTAGTCGGCCAGGTTGACGACGGCCAGATAGGTGTTGCCGTCTTTTTTCAGCTCGACGCTGTCCACATATTTTTTGCCGTCATCCCATTTGGCGGTGACTTTCAGATCGCCAAATTTGTAATCGCCGAGCGGGAACTCGATCTCATAAGAATCGGTTTCCCCGTCCAACTCGATGTCCTCGACGGCGGCGAAGGCCATAACGCCCATGCCGGCGCACATCGCCAAAGCCAGGATCAAAGCCAAAAGTTTTTTCATAAGTCTGTTTCCTCCTTTAAGTTTTCGAGATTTTTCTCTCTATGCCAAAGAGGGGCTCTCCCTCCCTCTTTGTCCTTATGCCACCCGTAAACGCGGGGGATAAAGCTTTTTTGCGCGGCGGCGCGGCGGCCGCCAGAGCATGCTGATACGCTGTTCCCCACGGATGAAATCGCCTGTGCGGGGAACCCGAAAACGCTTTTTGCTGTTTTCACCCTATATAACTACTTACCCCTTCCATCTGTTACAAGTTTTGTAAAAATATTTCATAATTTGTATTTTTTGTTTTGATATCCTCTTGTTTTTTGCCGGGGCGGCGGCCTCCGTCTTTTTGGGGGGAGGCTCATGGAACGCGGCGGGGCGGCGCGCCGTCCCGCCGCGTTTTAGAATAACCGGCCCGCGCAAAAAATTTACAGTTTTTCTGTTGCAACCGCCTGCGGGAGCGCGTATACTTTCTTCATCAGGCGCTGTTTTGCGCCGAGAGAAAGAAAATTCGCCGTCTATCAAAACAGGGGAGTGACCACCGTCCATGTGGAACCATAAAACTCTGGAGGAATTCCAGAGCTGCGTCAAGGACCTGCTTCTTGAGCCGGATGTGCGCTCGATGGAGCGGATCCGCCAGCACAGCGGGAAGATCAGCTGTCTGGATCACTGCATTTTTGTCTCTTATCTCAGCTTTTCCATCTGCCGCAGGCTTCGGCTCAACTCTGTGGCGGCGGCCCGGGCGGGCCTGCTTCACGACCTTTACCTCTGCGATTGGAACTCCCTCTCCGTAGGGCGCTGGCGGCGGCTGCTCATCCATCCGCAGATGGCGCTGGAAAACGCGGAGGCCCACGGCCTTTCCGACCTGGAGCGGGATATTATCCTCAAGCACATGTGGCCTCTCACCCTGCGCCGCGTCCCCCGCCATCGGGAATCCTTTGTGGTAAATCTGGTGGATACCTTGTGCGCTTCCATCGAGATGCTGCATCTCTACCGTGCCTTTGGGGCCTGGCGATGGCTTTCCTCTTTAAGCGTGCCGCAGCCCACTTTGGAGGGCGCTTTTGATTGACAGGAGTGACAAAAGGGACGTCCTGCCGTCAGTTAGATTGCACAAATCCGCCGAATCCGTCAAAAAAACAGAAAAGTCAACTCCGGCCCTTGACTTTTCGTCTTTCTTCCTCCATAATCAGTTGTGGCAAAAACGAGATGACCCCCTATATAAATATGTATAGAATGGAAATCTCTTTTCCGCTTTTTCCCGTGGAGGTTCCGCGGCTCCAGCTCTGCTCCGGGTTTTCAAAAAGCCGGGCCGGGGCTAATTTTATGCGCCGGCTTTTGGCCCTTTTTTGCCGGGCAGAAAACAACAATTGTCAGAGGTGAGGATATGTTTATTTTATTCTTCGTTCTTTGGATCATCTTCAACGGAAAGGTCACGGTAGAGATCTGCATTTTCGGGCTGGTGATCTCCGCCGCGCTGTACTGGTTTACCTGCAAGGTGATGGGCTACAGCCCGCGGTATGACCTCAACGCCGCCCGCCTGATCCTGCGGCTGATCCGTTACGGCTTTACCCTGCTTTGGGAGATCTTAAAGGCAAATGCCCAGGTGATGAAGATCGTCCTCTCTCCCAAACCCATTGTGGAGCCAAAGCTGGTGCGTTTCCGGTCCCCTCTCAAGACCGAGATGGCCCGGGTAGCCCTGGCCAACGCCATCACCATCACTCCCGGTACCATCACCGTCTCTTTGGAGGATGACGAGTTCACCGTCCACGCGCTGGACAGCTCCTTTGCCCAGGGCATAGAAGACCTGGTTTTTCAAAAACAGCTCAAGGAAATGGAGGAGTCGCTGCATGTTTGAGCCCAATCAATTTACCGATATCATGTTTTTGGCGGCCATCCTGGTCCTTGCGGTCACCATCGTCTGCTGCCTGATCCGCGTCATCCGCGGCCCTCGCTTTACCGACCGCATCGTAGCCACCAATATGATCGGCACCATGACCATCATGGTGGTGTGCCTGCTCTCCGTCTACTTTGACGAGAGCTTCCTGGTGGACATCGCCATCATCTACGCCATGCTCAGCTTTATCGCCGTGGTGGTGCTCTGCCGCCTGGTCATGACCCGCCGCCGGGTACATGAAATGGAGGAAAAGGCCCGCCGACAGAAGGAGGAGGAACAACAATGATCCGTATCCTGATCGCCGCGGCCCTCATCGCCGTCGGCCTGTTTGTTTACATCGTTTCCACCATCGGTATTTTCCGCTTTAAGTATGTCCTGAACCGGATGCATGTGGCGGCCCAGGGCGACACCCTGGGAGCCCTCTCCATCCTGCTGGGGCTCATCGTTTTGTGCGGCTTCTCTTTCCATTCCCTCAAGATGCTGCTCATCATCATCTTCCTGTGGCTGGCAAGCCCCGTGGCAAGCCACATCATCGCCAAGGCGGAGACCATGACCTGCCGCCATCTGGACAAAGAATATGAGGTGATCGAGAAATGACCATTTTGGAATACATCCTGCTGGGGTTCCTGCTTGTCTGCGCCGTCGCGGCAAACCTCTCCAAAAATCTGCTCAACGCGGTTTTGATCTATATGTCCTACAGCGTTATCATGTCCATCATCTGGATGCTGCTGCAATCCCCGGATCTGGCCATTACCGAGGCCGCCGTGGGCGCCGGCGTCACCAGCGTGCTGTTCTTTTTGACGCTTAAAAAAGTCCATCAGCTGAGAGGTACCCGAGATGAATAAGATAAATTCCGCCTCCCACACCCTCTGGGGCCGCCTTTCCGCCTGGGTGGAGGGAGATCCCCTGCCCCGGGAGAAAAAAGCCGCGGCCCCGGCGCCTTCGGCCCCCCGGGAGAAAAAGCCCCCTGTGAAAAAAATGCGCCGCTTTATCGCGTTTTACCGGGTGATGGCCGTCGTTTTCTGCGTCGTCATCATCGGCGTGCTTATGGCCACCGTAAACGCCCTGCCCCTCTTCGGCCGGGCGGACAACCCCGCCTCCAACGAGGTGGTGCAGCGCTATGTGGAAAGCGGCCTGGAGGAGACCGGCGCCGTCAATATCGTGGCCGGTATGATCCTCGATTACCGTGCCTTCGATACCTTCGGCGAATCCTCCGTACTGTTTTTGGCCGTCACCAGCGTCATGATCCTGCTGCTGCGCGATAAGAACAACACCGACCGCGAGGAGGATCTGCGCACCGCCCGCGAGCTCATTGTGGAAAACAAATCCGAAGACGTGATCCTGCAGCGCATCGCCGTGATCCTGGTGCCCTGTATCCTGCTTTACGGCATTTATGTCATCCTCAACGGGCACCTTTCCCCCGGCGGGGGCTTTTCCGGCGGCGCCATCGCCGGGGCGGGGCTGATCCTTTACGCCTCCTCCTTCGGCATGATCCGGCTCCACCGCTTTTTCAGCCAGAAGACCTTTACCGCCGTCACCACCTCCTGCCTGCTGGTGTACGCCTGCTCCAAGGGCTACTCTTTCTTTACCGGCGCCAACCATCTGCCCACCGGCATTCCCCTGGGCACCCCCGGCGCCATTTTGAGCTCCGGCCTGATCCTTCCGCTGGATATCTGCGTCGGCCTCATCGTCACCTGCACCATGTACGGCTTTTACGCCATGTTCACGAAAGGAGAGATCTGAGTTGGGAAACCTTCTGATCGACCACTACGAAGCGGTGGCTGTGATCCTCTTTGGCATTGGCTTTATGGGCCTGCTGCTTCATAAAAACCTCATCAAAAAAATCATCGGCCTTAACATTATGGATACGGCCATCTATCTTTTCCTCGCCGCCAAAGGCTATATCCAGGGCCGCCTGGCGCCCATTTTGGTGGAGGGGGTCACCGGTGTGGAGAACTACGTCAACCCCATTCCCAGCGGCCTGGTCCTCACCGGCATCGTCGTTTCCGTCAGCGTTACCGCCTTTTCCCTCGCCCTGGTGCAGCGCCTTTATCTCAAGTACCGCACCCTCAATCTGGACGAGATCATGATCCTGGCCAAAAAAGAGAAGGGAGCGGATAACCATTGATGCCTTTTGTCTATAACTTTCCCTTCTTCTCCATTTTCCTGGCCATGCTCGCCGGCATCATCACACCCTTCCTCAAAAACGGAAAAATGGCGCAGCGGGTCAGCTTTGTCATGATCGCCCTGGTGGGGGCCATGTCCGGCATCCTGCTTTTTTCCCTGATGCAGGACGGCGGCGCCAGCTACACCTATATGATGGGCCATTTCCCCGCCCCCTGGGGCAACGAGCTGCGGGCGGGCCCTCTGGAGGCGCTGATGGCGCTGGCCTTTTCTCTGGTCATGCTGCTCTGCCTGTGCGGCGGCCTGAAAGATATTTTTGAGGATATCCTGCCCGAAAAGCAGAAGTTCTACTTCATCATGATCAATCTGCTCTTCAGCTCCCTGCTGGCCTTGGTCTACACCAACGACGTGTTCACCGCCTACGTGTTCATCGAGATCAACACCATCGCCGCCTGCGCCATCGTCATGGCGAAGGATTCCGGCGAGACCATTGTGGCCACCCTGCGGTATCTCATCATGAGTCTGCTGGGCTCCGGCCTGTTCCTCATCGGCATCATCCTGCTTTACGGCATCACTGGCCACCTGCTGATGAGCGATATCCAAAACCAGGTGGTGCAGCTGGCCAGTACCGGGCGTTACGCGATGCCCCTCACCGTCGTGGTGGGGCTTATCGCCCTGGGACTTTCCATCAAAAGCGCCCTGTTCCCCTTCCACAGCTGGCTGCCCGGCGCCCACGGCTCCGCCACCACCGCCTCCAGCTCCATCCTTTCCGGACTGGTGCTCAAAGGTTATATCATCCTGCTCATCAAACTGTTTTACCGGGTGTTCACCATCGAGGTCATCCGGGAGCTGCACGTCAACAACATCCTGTTTTTCTTCGGCCTGGCCGGCATGATCGCCGGATCTTTGCGCGCCATGAAGGAGACCCACATCAAACGCATGGTGGCCTATTCCTCCGTCGCCCAGATCGGCTACATCTATATGGGCATTGGCATGGGCACCGGCCTGGGCGTGGTGGCCGCCTGCTTCCACATTCTGGCCCACGCCTTCACAAAACCGATGCTCTTTGCCACGGCGGGCGCCCTTTCCGCCACCCGCGGCCACAAAAAGGAATTTCACGACCTGAAAGGCTCCGCCTATGACAACAAGCTGGCCGGCGTCGGCTTTACCGTCGGCGCGCTTTCCATGGTCGGCATGCCGCTGCTGGCGGGCTTTGTCTCCAAGCTTTATTTCGCCATGGGCAGCCTGGACGAGCCCGGGCGCATGTGGTGGACGCTGCTTGTTTTGGCCGCGAGCTCGGTGCTCAACGCCCTGTATTACATCCCGGCGGTCATCGCCATCTGGACCCCTGTGAAAAAGGGCGCGGACGCGCCGGTCCAGAAGGTTCGTCCGGGCCTTGCCTTTGTGTTCTCCGTGGTGCTGTTCCTCATCGCCAATTTCGCGCTGGGCGTCGGCTTTGCCCCGGTGATCCGCGTCATCGAAAGCGGGCTTTCCCTTCTATAGCCCCGCGTCCCGCCTTTTCTCCGTTCCGGTTCTTTTTAAAACGCGCGGTTTTTCCGCGCAGGATTGAGGTGAACATCCCATGACTGAGAACGCGGCTCTTTTGCTGCCCATTCTCTTCCCGGTGCTGGCGGGCCTGGTGGTCTTTGGCCTGCACAGGCCCAAAAGCCGGGAGATCTACGTTTCGGCCGTGCTGGTGCTCGGAGCCCTATCGGCCTTTTGGCTCTGCTTCCAGCCGGACAGCCATTTTACCATCTGGCAGCTGACCGACAACATCTCCCTTGCCCTTCGCATCGACGGCTTCGGCCGGTTTTTCGTCTGCCTGACATCGGTCATCTGGGTCCTGGTGGGCGTCTACGCCTTTGAATATATCCGCCACGAGGGGCGCGACGAGCGCTTTTTCGCTTTTTACGTCATGACGTTCGGCGTTTTGATGGGCGTCGGTTTTGCCGGCAACCTGATCACTCTGTATCTGTTCTATGAATTTATGACCCTGATCACCGTCCCCCTGGTCATTCACACCGGCACCAAAGAGGCTGTCGCCGCCGGTATGAAATATCTGGGCTATTCGGTGTTTGGCGCCGGTCTTGCGCTGCTGGGCTTTTTCTTCCTCTCCCCCTCCCTTAAGACCATGGATTTCGTCCCCGGCGGCGTTTTGGATCCCGCCAAAACCGCGGGACGGGAACCGCTTTTGCTGGTGGTCTTCCTGCTCATTATGGTGGGCTTCGGCTGTAAAGCCGGTATGATGCCGCTGCAGGCCTGGCTCCCCACGGCGCACCCAGTGGCCCCGGCCCCGGCCTCCGGCGTCCTTTCCGGCATCATCACCAAGGCCGGCGTGCTGGCCATTGTGCGGGTGACCTATTACATCTACGGCGCCGATTTTATCCGCGGCACCTGGGTACAGTACACCATGCTGACCCTCACCCTGTGCACCGTTTTCGCCGGCTCCATGCTGGCCTATAAAGAAAAGCTGCTGAAAAAGCGGCTGGCCTGGTCCTCGGTGAGCCAGGTGTCCTATGTGCTGTTCGGCCTGATGCTGCTGACCCCGGCGGGCTTTTTGGGCGCGCTGCTGCAGATCGTTTTCCACGCCGTCGCCAAAAACATCCTCTTCCTCTGCGCCGGCGCCATTATTTATAAGACCCACAAGACCTATACTTATGAGCTGGCCGGTATGGGCAAAAAAATGCCGGTGGTGATGTGGTGCTTCGCCCTGGCCTCCCTTTCCCTCATCGGTATCCCCCCCACGGCGGGATTTGTCAGCAAATGGTATCTGGCCATGGGGGCCCTCACGCCGGAGCTGGGCGCCTGGGGCGTCGTCGGGGCGGCGGTGCTGCTCGTCAGCGCCCTGCTCACTGCCGGGTATCTGCTGCCGGTGGTGGCCGAGGGTTTCTTCCCCGGCAAGGATTTTGACTTCGCAAAGCTCAAAAAGAGCGAACCCGGCCCCGGCATGACCGTCCCCCTGATCCTTTTGGCTGCGGCGGCGGTGCTTCTGGGGATGTTCCCCGGCCCCCTGTCCGCTTTTATCCAGAGCCTTTGCGGCTCTTTACTGTAAGGAGGGTGAAACGACATGAATTCCGCTTGGCTTTTACTGCCTGTGTTGTTCCCGCTCCTCGCCGGGGCAGCCGAGCTGCTGCTCAATTTTAAGTCCCGCCGCGCGCGGGAGGTTTTTGTCGCCGTCTCGGTGCTGCTTACCGCGGCTGCGGCCCTTACCCTCGTCGTCTTTGCCCCCAGGGACTCCTTTGTGTTTCTCGACCTTGGCGGGCGCCTTAGCTTTGCCCTGCGCCTTGACGGGCTCTCCATGGTGTTTGCCGCCATGGTCTCCGTGCTCTGGCCCATCGCCACCTTCTACTCCTTTGAGTATATGAAGCACGAGGGGCGGGAGAACAAGTTTTTTGGCTGGTTTGTCATGACCTTTGGTGTGGTCATCGGCATCGCCTTTTCCGCCAATATGCTTACCCTCTATCTGTTCTACGAGCTGCTCACCCTGGCTACCCTGCCCCTGGTGATGCACTCCATGGATGAAAAAGCCCTTTATGCCGGAAAAAAATACCTGCTCTATTCCATGTCCGGGGCCGCCCTGGTCTTTATCGGCATGGTGCTGCTCATGCGGTACGGCTCCTCCCTGGATTTTGTCATGGGCGGCGTGCTGCCCGCTTCCCGCATCCGCGGCAATGAAGATCTCATGCGGCTGGGCTACGTGCTCACCTTCCTTGGCTTTGGCGTCAAGGCGGCAGTCTTCCCGCTGCACGGCTGGCTGCCGTCGGCTTCGGTAGCCCCCACCCCGGTCTCCGCCCTGCTGCATGCGGTGGCGGTAGTCAAAGCCGGCGTCTTTGCCATCATCCGCCTTACCTATTACAGCTACGGCACCGAGCTGCTGCGCGGCAGTTGGGCCCAGAACACCGTGATGCTCCTGACCATCGTCACCATCCTGTTCGGTTCCGCCATGGCCCTGCGCACCCCGCACCTCAAGCGCCGTCTGGCCTATTCCACGGTCAGCAACCTCTCCTATATCCTCTTCGGCGTCACGCTGATGACGACGGCGGGGCTGACGGGAGGCCTGCTGCATATGATCTTTCACGCGGTCATCAAGATCACCCTCTTCTTTGCCGCGGGTTCCATCCTTTATAAAACCCACCGGGAATATGTCTACGAGCTGGAGGGCTTTGGCCGGGCCATGCCCGTTACCATGGGCGCCTTTACCATCGCTTCTCTGGCGCTGATGGGCATCCCGCCCCTGGCCGGCTTTACCAGCAAATGGTCTCTGGGCGCCGCCGCCGTGGAGGCCGGGACCCCTCTGGCATGGGCCGGTGCCGGGGCCCTGATCGTCTCCGCCCTGCTCACCGCCCTGTACCTGATGCAGGTGGTGGTAAAGGCATACTTCCCCGGAAAGGGCTTCTCCCGGGATTCTGTCAAAGACGTAACGGATCCCAACGGGCTGATGAAAACGCCCTTTGTCCTGCTCATCCTGCTGCTTTTGCTGCTGAGTCTTTATCCCGCGCCGCTGCTCCGGCTCTTTGGCTGGATCGCCGGTGGAATTTTATAAAGGAGGCGGTATCAAATGGGTAAATTTCTTTTGGCGTTTCTGGTGTTCTTTCCCTTTGCCGCCGCTCTTGCAGGCTACCTGACCGGCCGCCGCAGCAAGGCTGGCCGCGACGCCCTGGTGCAGGCCTCCTGCCTGCTGGAGCTGCTGGCTGCCCTTGGCCTTGCGGGCTCTTTAGGCGCCTCTTTTTCCTGGGAGGGTTTCTGCGGCCTGGGGCTTCACTTTGCCGCCGACGGCTTTCGCCTGACCATGGCTGTGCTCACCGCGTTTATCTGGCTGCTGACCACGATCAGCTCCAAAGAATATTTTGCGGCCGCCCACAACCGCAACCGCTACTACCTCTTCCTGCTTATGACCCTCGGCTCCACCATGGGGATCTTTCTTTCGTCCGACCTGTACACCACCTTCGTTTTCTTTGAGGTCATGTCTTTTACCTCCTGGGTGATGGTGGCGCAGGAGGAGACCCCCGACGCCAAAAAAGCCTCCGGCACCTATCTGGGCGTCGCTGTGCTGGGCGGCCTGGTCACCCTGATGGGCCTGTTCCTGCTCTACAGCCGCACCGGCACTCTGGAGATGTCCGCCCTGACGGGCCTTGCCGCCCAGACTGCCGACAAAGGCCCGCTCTACGCCGCCGGCGTCCTGATCCTGGTCGGCTTTGGCGTCAAGGCCGGTATGTATCCTCTGCACATCTGGCTCCCGGATTCCTACGTGGCGGCCCCCGCGCCTGCTACGGCCCTGCTCTCCGCAGTCCTGAGCAAAGCGGGGGTCTTCGGCATCCTCGCAGTCAGCTGCAACATTTTCCTCCACGACGCCCCCTGGGGCGATCTGATCCTGGTGCTGGCGGTGCTCACCATGGTCACCGGTGCGGTGCTGGCGGTCTTTTCCGCCAACCTCAAGCGCACTTTGGCCTGCTCCTCCATGTCCCAGATCGGCTTTATTCTGGTGGGCGTTGCCATGCAGTGCCTGCTGGGTGAGGAAAATGCCCTGGCTGTGGGAGGCTCCATGCTCCATCTGCTCAACCACTCCCTCATCAAGACCGCCCTGTTCATGGCCGCCGGAGTCGTCTTTTTAAACCTCGGCACCTTTGACCTGAACCGGCTGCGCGGCTTTGGGCGCAAAAAACCCCTGCTGATGTTTGTGTTCCTGATGGGCATTCTCGGCGTCACTGGCGTCCCCCTGTGGAACGGCTACGTCAGCAAGACCCTGATCCATGAAAGCATTGTGGAATATATCGCCGCGGCGGGCCTCTCCGCCGGGCAGGCGGCCTATTACCGCTGGGTGGAATGGCTGTTCCTCATCTCCGGCGGGCTGACGGTGGCCTATATGACCAAGATCTTTGTCGCCCTGTTTGTGGAGAAAAACCCTACGGAGCAGCAGCGCTACGACGGCATGAAGCGTTATGTCTCCCGGCCCACTGCGGTGGTCCTGGCGGTTTCCGCCGCCATCCTCCCGGTGCTCGGGATGACCCCCGGGCTTACCATGGACAGCATTGCCGGGCTTTGCCGCGGCTTTATGAACGGCGAAGCCCCCGCCCACGCGGTGGAGTACTTCTCCCTTACGAACCTCAAGGGCGCCGCCATTTCCATCGCCATCGGCGCGGCGGTCTATCTGCTGCTGGTGCGCCCCTTGCTGATGAAAAAGCAGCCCGACGGCTCCTGGGCTTATCTGGATCGCTGGCCCCGCTGGCTCAATCTGGAATACGGCCTGTACCGCCCCGTGCTGCTGAAGATCCTGCCCTTCCTGGGCGCCCTGGCAGCCCGCTTTGCCTGCTCTTTGGTGGATTGGGCTGTGGCCGGGCTGCGCGCCCTGCTTTTCTGGAAAGCCCCGGAAAAGGTCGAGCCGCCCACAGACGATTATTTTGGCGTCTATCCCGAGCGGCCCCATCCCCATACCATTTCCAATTCCCTTGCCTACAGCCTGCTTTTGTTCGGCATCGGCCTCAGCATCACCCTGCTTTATCTGCTGTTCTGCTGATTCTTTGGCAAACCGGCCCCTTCCATGCGGAGGGGCCGGTTTTTTGCCGTCCGGAGGCGGATATTGTCAAAAGGACATTTTATACCGTTGTTTTCTGGTTGTTTTGTCCGATTTACAATTTCAGGAAAGTAGTGTAAACTAATTTATCAAAGGAGTGAAAGCCATGCCAAGAAAACACGGCGATGTCACCATTGCGCAGGTCGCCGCCGACGCCGATGTGTCCCTCGCCACGGTATCCCGCGTGATCAATCAGAAGGGCAGCATCAAATCCAGCACCTATCAGCGGGTCGTCGACTCCATGAACAAACTCGGTTATTCCCTCCCGGAAGAAACGGAGGATATGATAAAGACCCAGTCCGGCAGTGGACCGATCATCTTTAACATCCCGTCCCTGAAAAACCCCTTTTACGACGAGCTCGTTATCGGGGCAAAATCCTCCGCCGCCCGTTGCGGTTATCACCTGCTCATCAACAAAAGCCATGTCAACCGCAGTACCCTCTACGACGTGATCGACCTGATCCATCACACCCGGGCCGCCGGCATCATTACCACCAACCACGTGCCCACCGCCATTTTGCAAAAACTCATGGGCTGCACCAACCTTGTCCAGTGCTGTGAATACAACGAAAATGTCGATCTTCCCTACGTTACCATCGACGATGCGGCCGCCGCCGCCGATGTGGTCGACTATCTTCTTTCCCTGGGGCGGCGCCGCATTGCGCTCATCAACGGCCCCGAGGATTACAAGTATGCCCGCTGCCGCCTGCATGGGTATCAAAACGCCCTAAAAAAGGCCGGCATCCCCCTGGATCCCAGCCTGACCGTCCATCTGCCCGGCGTCAATTACGACCTGGCCCTCTCCGCCGCCGTCCAGCTGCTCAACACCGCTAATCCGCCCGATTCTTTTTTTGCCTGCTCCGATATCCATGCCGCCGCCGTGATCCGCGCCGCTTATATGGCCGGGCTGCGGGTGCCCCAGGATATCCTGGTCGCCGGCTTCGACAACATCCAGTTCTCCTCCATGCTGATCCCGGCCCTCACCACGGTAAACCAGCCCAAGGTACAGCTGGGCTCCATGGCCTGCGAGCTGTTGATCGAAAAAATCTCCAATCCCTCTATTCCCAACAAAAAGATCGTCCTCGGCACCGAGCTGATCATCCGGGAATCCACCCAGCTGCTTTAAACGCTTCCCCGCTTCGCACGCCGTCAAAGACGTTTCCCCTTCCGGCCGTCCGCGGCCCCGGGGAGGCGTTTTTCTTTTTGTTCTTTTTTTTCGGTGCAGCGCATATCATTTGCACGACAGCACCCTGTCGATCTTAACATTAAAACGTTTCGTTTTCTGAAATCTACGTGAAAACCGCTTGAAAATTTTCATTTTTTCGCACACTTTTTCAAAAACAGCAAATCATCTCTACTCATCTTTGTGTATTATTTACAGTAATTTTAAGGAAAGGTTATCATTTTTATTGCTTGTTTTCATTTTTTGTTCTGGTAAAATGAAAATTAGAGAAGGTTGCAGAAAATATGCAAATATTTTCTCTAATTTTTTCAGTTTAGCTTATGGCGAGTCATATGACGGGGCCCGCGAAGCCGCGTCAATGCCATAAATAAGACCGAAAAGGGGGGCTGCAAAAAAATATTGGACAACACGGAAGCTCATTTTAGAAAGGGGATATAACGAGGAATGAAAAATATCAAACGACTGATCGCACTGGCTATGGTGGCGGCAATGATCGTTACAATGGCCGCTGGCTGCGGAACTCAACCGACTTCTTCTTCCGAGCCCGCTTCCACCCCATCCTCTGAGCCCGCTTCCACTCCGGCTCCGGAGGTCACCGATTTCTCTGGCGAGACTCCCAGAAATGAAACGTTTTATCTGGCGGGCTGGATCTTCCAGAAACCCAATGATTTTAACCCCATGTCTGCGAACTCCGCCAACTCCTTTGCCACCCACAGCGACACCTCTCCGCAAATCATGTGGGAGTGCCTGTTCGCTTATAACTTCCTCGACGGTTCTCTGCAGCCGAAACTGGCTACCGAGTATACCTGGAACGAGGATCAGACCGTGATGACCGTCAAGCTGAACCCCGCCGCCCACTGGAACGACGGCACCCCCTTCACCGCTGACGACGTCGTCTACACCTTCGACACCCATGTGAAATATTCCACCGCCGATGGTCTGAACTATGCCCAGTACATCGAAAACTTCGAAAAGGTCGATGACAACACCGTCAAGATCAATGCGAAGCTCGACGCCAACGGCCAGTCCATCAACCCCCTGTGCGTGATGGAATATCTCCCCAGAATCTACATGATGCAGAAAGCTTACCTGGAAAAAGTGGAAGCCGACTGCGCCGGCGATGCTGAGAAGATCAAAACCGCCGTTTTCGAAGACGCTCCTACCACCGCTCCTTACTGGGTGGTGTTCTACTCCGATCAGAAACACGTTCTGATGCGCGACGACAACTACTGGGGCCAGGACGCTTCCATGTACGGCTCTCTGCCTACCCCCAAATATGTTGTCACCAACATCTATAAAGACAACGAGGCGAAAGCCGTTGCTCTGAAGGCCGGCGAGATCGACGAAGTCGAGCTCTACTACGCCAACGTTCAGACTCTGTGGGAAGACGATGGCCTGCCCATCGCCACCTACGACAGCGAGCCTCCTTACGGCGTTGCCACTCAGATGCCCACCCTGTGGTTCAATCTGAACAAACCAGGACTTGACAACGTCAATGTCAGAAAGGCCATCGCTTGGGCCATCGACTACGACAAGATCCTCTCCAACGCCATGACCAATCAGGCTCCTTCCTTCCGCGATTACCCCCGTTCCATCCTCAACCCGACTCCCGGCGAGCGCGCTCTGCTGGACGAGGCGGCCATTAAGGATGTCGCTTACGAGGGCAACGACATCGAAGGCGCTAAGAAATTGCTGGATGACGCTGGCATCGTCGATACCGACGGCGACGGCATCCGTGAACTCAACGGCCAGAACCTCTCCTTCAAGGCTGAGTGCCCCAACGGTTGGAGTGACTGGCAGGCTGCTATCGAGATGGTCGCCGAGGCCGGCAAGAACATCGGCATCGACATCCAGACCTATTATCCCGAGAGAGCCGTTCAGGTTCAGGACTACAGCACCGGTACCTTTGACATCATCATGCAGTACTCCGCTTCCGCCGCTATCTCTTCTCCTTGGAAACGCGGTATGTCTCTGATGAGCTCCACCTACAACGATCTGAGCACCAACCTCATGGGCAACTACGGCCACTACAGCAATGCCAGAGTGGACGAGATCCTGGCTCTGATCCCCCACGAGACCGATCAGGCCAAACTGAAAGAATACTACACCGAACTCAGCCGCATCTATCTGGAAGACGTTCCTTCCCTGTCTTTGATGTACAGACCTCAGTCTTGGTTCATCGTCAACGAGCAGGTTTGGACTGGTTTCCAGCAGCAGGGCGACGGCGACAACATTCCGCCCGATCTGTCCGCTGGCTTTGATGCTTTCTGGAACCTCGAGCTGGTCAACCCGTAACCGGATATTTTCAGCCGTTATGACCAAAGAAGCATCTGATCTCTGAAGTAAGGTTGGCTGGGGATTAACAGCCCCAGCCAACTTGCTTTTTAAGCAAAATGAGTGAGGTAACGAGAAGTGAAGGGATACAAAAAATATTTCCGCAAAAGGATCGTATGGTATCTGATCACGCTGGTGATCGCCGTCATACTGAACTTCATGCTTCCGCGCCTGATGCCGGGCGATCCGGTAGCCGCCATTACGGCCAATAGCGCCGCCGGCCTTACCGACCGCACCGCCGCACAGCAGATCTACGACGAATATGCGGAGGCCTTTGGCCTTGACAAGCCAGTTTATCAGCAGTTTTTCATTTGGGTTGGAAAACTCTTCACTGGGGACCTGGGCGTCTCCTTCATCAACTATCCCCGCACGGTAAGCGATATGATCGGCTCTGCCGTCTGGTGGACCATCGGGCTGCAGTTGCCCGCCATCCTCACGGGGTGGATCATCGGAAACCTTTTGGGCGCTTTGGCAGCCTACAAGGGTAAATTTATCGATAAAGGGCTCATGCCGGCCTCTATGTTTATTTCCGGGTTCCCGGCCTTTGGCCTGGCGACGATCTTGATCTTTATTTTCGTGGTAAAACTAAAAGTTGCACCCGCCGGCGGCGGATACAGCTTCGATTTGCTGCCAAGCTTCAGCTGGCGCTTTATCAGCTCGGTTTTTGTGCATTATCAGCTTCCGTTCTGGTCCATCGTGCTTACGCTTATCGGCGGCCAGGCCATCGGCATGCGCTCCATGTCTATCTATGAGCTCAACGCCGACTACGTAAAATACAGCCGCTTTTTGGGCGTAGAGGATCGCAAGATCGTCGGCTACGTGTTCCACAACGCTATGCTGCCTCAGGTCACCGGCCTGGCGCTCTCCATGGGCACCATGATCGGCGGCGCCCTGGTGGCTGAGATCGTGTTCAGCTACCCCGGCCTTGGCTATACCCTGGTCCGCGCCATCACCGGCCAGGATTATCCGGTCATCTCCGGCTGTACGCTTATCATCACCGTTATGGTGTTGATCGCGAACCTCGCCCTGGAGATCATCTACGGTTTCATAGACCCGCGTGTTAAAGCCGCGCAGGTTGAATAGGAGGGAATGAATATATGGGTATGATTAAAAAGGTTTTTCATTCTCCCAAATTTCGGCTGGGCTTTATCATTTTTGCGGCGCTGCTGCTTTTCGTTTTCCTTTATCCCCTGTTTGATTCCGGCGACCCCCTGGAAATGATCGCCGTGCAAAGTTATCTAAAGCCCGGCACCTATGTCTCCCAGTACGACGTGGCCGGCTCCGACGGCATTACTCTGGATGTGGTAGCCTCTGACAAAAAATTGGCCAGCCATCTTCCGGAAGCGGATCGCAATAAAATGAAGACCTACCTTGTGGATTTCGTTGGCCTCGACGCCAATCAGGTGGATACCAACAATATCCCCAAGCTGATCGAGCAGTGGATGGACAACTACAATCCCAATAACAAGGCCGGCCTTCTGGTCTCCGCCCAGCGCGACTACCGGAATATCAACAAAGAGGTGTTGGCGGCTCTGGATGCCGGAGACATTATCATCGCTATAAATGATCCGGAAACCGGGGAACTGATCCAGAACAAAACCATCCACGATCAGCAGTACGTACAGGTCAGCTCTGTAGCCAACCGCCAGGTGTTCCCTCTGGGCGGCGATAACTTCGGCCGCAACGTTCTGCGGGAACTGGTGGAGGCCACCAAGACCTCGCTGATGATCGGCCTGATCGCCGGTATCGTGGCCACGGCCATCGGCCTGACCCTCGGCCTGATCGCCGGTTATGTCGGCGGCACCACTGATAACATCATCACCTTTATCACCAACCTGTTTACGGTCATCCCCTCCTTCGTCATCCTGATCCTCATTTCCTACAGTGTGGGGCAGGAGGCCAGAGGCGTTCTGCTGGTGGCCTGTATCATCGGCTTTACCGCCTGGCCATGGACTTGCCGTTCCGTCCGTTCGCAGGTTATTTCCCTGAGAAACCGTGACCACGTCAACCTGATGAAGCTTTCCGGACACGGGCTGCTCCACATCTTGACCACCGGTATTCTCCCTTACATCGCTTCCTATGTCGTTATGGCGCTGATCCTTCAGATCGCGCAGGGCATCCTGTCCGAGGCGCAGCTTTCCATGCTGGGTCTGGGCGCTGCTACCAGCAAGACGGCCACTTTGGGGCTGATGATGAACTGGGCGACCCTGTTCTCCGCTGTCGTCAACGGTTCTTGGTGGGCCTACTTCCCGGTCGTTATTGTCATTGCGCTGATGTCGTTCTCCATGAATCTCATGAACACCGGTCTCGATCAGGTGTTCAATCCGCAGCTGCGGGATTGATCCGGATCCGATCAGACGCATTCGAACAAACACTTTGAATAAAGCGATAATGGAGAGATCACATGGGAAAGATTATGCTGGAGGTCAAAGACCTCAATACCAAATATATCACGCGTGAAAAAGAAGACGTTTACGCCGTCAACAATGTTTCTCTGAAGGTGGAAGAGGGCAAATCCCTGGGCGTGGCCGGCGAGTCTGGCTGCGGCAAATCCACCCTCGCTCTGAGCCTGATGGGCTATTACTTCCCGCCTCTGCACTATATGAGCGGCGACGTGATCATCGACGGCAAAAACATTTCCGGAATGAGCCCCGATCTCGTCCGGAAAACCGTCCTGGGCGAGGAGATCGCCTACATCCCCCAGGCGGCCATGAACGCCCTGAACCCCACCAAAAAGATCATCCGCTTCATTGAGGATGTGATCCGGGCCCATGAGCCCAAAGCCACCAAAAAGGATATCCGGGATCTGGCCACCGAGCGTTTCCAGAAGCTTGGCCTCCCCCCCGATGTTCTGGACCGCTATTCCGTAGAGCTGTCCGGCGGCATGAAGCAGAGGACCGTCATCGCCGTCTCCACCATCCTCTCGCCCAAAGTGCTCATCGCCGATGAGCCCTCTTCGGCTTTGGATGTCACCTCGCAGAAGATGGTTATCAAAATGCTTCGCGACATGATGGAGACCGGCTTTATCAAGAGCATGGTGTTTATCACCCACGAGCTGCCGCTGCTTTACAACGTCACCGACGATATCATGGTCATGTACGCCGGCCAGATCGTGGAGCAGGGAAGCGCCAAAGAAATGGTGTTCGATCCCGTCCACCCCTACTCCAAAGGCCTGATGGGCTCCATCATCGTCCCGGAGGAAGGCATCCGCGGCAAAAAGCTCGACGCCATCCCCGGCACGCCGCCCAACTTAAAGCACCCTCCGGCGGGCTGCCGTTTCGCGCCCCGCTGCAAATATGCCACAGAGGAGTGCCGCGCCGGATATATTCCGACGAGGGTCTTTGCCGAGAGCCGCATGATGCGCTGCCGTCTGACCGAAGACCAGCTGAGGGAGGTTTATGCAAATGAGTAACGAAAATACTTCCTGCCTCAAGGGCGTTGGCCTGACCAAGATTTTCGGTTCTGGCAAAAAGTCCGTCCTGGCGGTGGATCATGTTGATTTCGACTTTAAAAACGGCGAAGTCATCTCCATCGTCGGCGAATCCGGAAGCGGCAAAACGACCCTTTCCAAAATGCTTCTGGGGCTCACCAGCGTTACCGAGGGAAAAATTTATTTTCAGGGCAAAGAGCGCGACATCAGTACCCGCGCCAAACAGAAAGAATACTGGAAGGGCATCCAGGCTATTTTCCAGGATCCTTTTTCTTCCTACAACATCTTCACCAAGGTGGACGGCGTCCTGCTGGACTGCCTGAAGATGCGGGGAAAGGGCAATCTGCCCCGGGAAGAAAAGTATCAGCTGATGAAAGAGGCCTGCCGCTTTGTCAACCTGGAATTTGACGAGCTGACCAACAAGTACCCCTTCGAGCTTTCCGGCGGCCAGATGCAGCGCCTGATGATCGCCCGCGTGTTCCTGCTCAAGCCGCAGATCCTGCTGGCCGACGAGCCCACGTCCATGATCGACGCCTGCTCCCGCTCTACCATTCTGGATATGCTGATGAAGCTTCGCGACGAGACCAACATGACCATCATCTTCATCACCCACGATATCGGACTTGCTTACTACATCTCCGACAGCGTATACATCATGGAGCACGGCATATTTGTGGAGCATGGCACCTCCGACGATATGCTGATGCATCCGAAAGTGCCTTATACCAAGCGCCTGATCAGCGACGTTCCCAAGATCTATGAGGCCTGGGATCTGGATTCCATCACCGTTTAAGCCATTTTCCCTTCTTTTGTCATTCTTCACTTTCTTCGTTTCTGTACCCCGACAAACGCGGGCACCCTCCCCGGCTTTGGCCGGGCGGCGCCCGTCGTTTGCCGGAAAATTCGTCTCTTTGCCCGCAAAAGCGGGGGATCCCCCCTTAACGGCAAAAATTTGCTTGTCTTTTGCGGCAAAAAATGATATCGTTTTCATTGCCCCGGCAGATCTTCTGCAAATTCACACGGGGCCGACACCGTACCGAAAGGGACACGCGGATCTCTGCGCGCCAAAGGTGTTCCGAAAAGGAAATTATGACAAAAAACACTTTCCAAGCCGAGCGCAAAAACCCCATCTATACGAAGGACTTCATTCTGATCCTGCTGTTTTATATTTTTGCCATTCTGGCCGAGCAGATGGAATGCAATGTCTATCCGGTGTTTCTGCGCGCGTCCGGCTATTCTGTCTCCCAAACGGGCGTCTTTTCCTCTGTTTTAAATCTGATCGGCTGCGTCTGTCCCGTCCTCATCGGCGGCTTTCTCAACAGCAACCGGCGGCGTGAAACCGCCGTATTGACCGGCGTCGTGGCGGAGTTTTTGGGCGGGATTGGGTTTCTGCTGTTGTCCCTGCAAGGGGATCTGCTCCCCTCCGGCGCGCTGTTCGCCGTTTTCCTGGGCCTGCGCGTCATTCAGGGCGTCGGCTATTCCATTTATATCTTAGCGGCCCTTACCCTTGTTATGGACCGCATGAGCGCGGAGCAGGTGGTAAGCCGGACCGCCGCCTATTATAACGGCGGAAGTCTGGCCGCCGCCACAGGCCCGGCCCTGGGCCTTGGCCTGGCGGACGCCATGGGCTACAGCGGCACTTTCCGCATCATGCTGCTGTTCCTCTTTACCGCCGCCGCCCTGGCTTTGGCCCGGCTGATCTACGGCCGCCGCACAGAAAAAGCCCTGCCTGCCCCCGAGCCCGAGCCGGAAGAGGCTCCCGCTTCCCGGCATCGGCTTCATCTGTTTGAAAAGGCGGCTCTGCTCCCTTCCTTGTTCATGCTCTACTACGAGGTGACCCTGGGGTGTATTTTCAGCTTTATCATGCTGTTCTCCCAGGAGCTTTCCTTGGCCAATACCGGGATCTTTTATATCCCCTATCATGCCTGCGCCATCGCCATCCGCTCTGTGATGACGAGGATCATCGCCCGCTTTGGCAAAAAGCGGACTCTGCTTGTCTGCCTGCTGCTGGAGATCGCGGGGCTGCTGGTGATGTTTCGCGCCACGGGCATGGCGTCTATCCTCTTTACCGGCGTCCTATTGGGTACCGGGGATGGGTTTTGCTACTGTATCATCAACGTGGCGGCCATTACCCGCGCGCCAGAATCTCACCGCAACACTGCCAATGCCACCTTTCTCACCTTTAAGGGTCTCGGCCTTGCCATCGGCAGCATCTTGTGGGGCTATGTGGCCGATCTGACCGGCCTGCGCTCCATCTATCTCTGCGCCGCCGTCATGATGATCCTGGGGTGGGTAGCCATGTTCTTTTATCTGCGCCGCCGCGGGGCGGACGACTGACGGTTTCATCGAAACATGCCGCCGCTGTTTTGGGGCGGCATCTGCCATAAGTTCAATACAGGAGGAGATCGCTGAATGAAAAACGGTAAACTGCAGGTCGGGATCATTGGGTGCGGAAACATCGCCAATACCAAGCATCTTCCCAATTTGGCCAAATTCCCGGAACGGGTAGAGGCTGTGGCTTTTTGCGACCTGATCGCCGAAAAAGCGGAAAAGACCAAAGCCAAATTTGGCACGCCGGACGCTCTGGTCTGCACCGATTACCACGACCTGATCCGGCTTGATCTGGACGCTGTGTACGTTTGTACCCCCAACCGCTCCCATGCCGAATTGACGGTGGCGGCCCTGGAAACCGGGCACAACGTCATGTGTGAAAAGCCCATGGCCATCAATTCCGCAGAGGCCAAAAGGATGCTGGAGGCCCGGGACAAGAGCGGCAAGCTGCTTACCATCGGCTATCAGAACCGCTACCGCAAGGATACCATGACCCTGAAGAAGCTGGCCCAGTCCGGCAGCCTCGGCGAGATCTACTGGGCCAAAGCCCATGCCCTGCGCCGCCGCGGTATCCCCACCTGGGGCGTGTTCACCAACAAATTTGAACAGGGCGGCGGGCCCCTCATCGATATCGGCACCCACTCCCTGGATATCACCCTTTGGATCATGGATAACTACAAACCCGTCTCTGTGCTGGGCTCCACCTTTGATAAGCTGGGCCGCACCCTCCACGGCGATGAGCAAGGGACGGAGGGCCATTGGGATGAAAAGACCTACGAGGTGGAGGACGCCGCCGTGGGCCTTGTCAAATTTGAAAACGGCGCCACCGTGTTCCTGGAATCTTCCTGGATCCTGAACACCACCTGCCAGAAGCAGGCCATGGCCACCTTCTACGGCACAAAGGCCGGGGTGGAAATGGACTACGCTTCCCCCGACGGCGGAGAGGGCACCAACCGCAAGCTGGTCATCAACCATATTTCCGCCGGCTGCCCCGCCGTGGAGCAGATCTATCTGGAAGAGCCTGAAAACGCCTCCTCCGACCTGATCTTCAACTATCCCGGCGCCACTGCAGAGTGCAAAACCTGGCTGGACGCCATCTCTGGCAAAGGCCAGCTGGTGGTCTATCCGGAGCAGGCCTGCGTAGTCACCCAGATCCTGGAGGCCATTTATCAGTCTGCCGCGACCGGGAAACTGGTCGAGCTATAATTTTCCAGCGCTTACCGGCCGCCGCGCGGCCACACAAAATGAAAGAGGTGCATCGACAATGAAAGTAGGACTTCAGCTCTATTCCGTAAAAGAAAATATGCAAAGAGACGCCAAAAAGACCATGAAAACCGTGGCGGATCTTGGCTACAAGTACATCGAAACCTATTGCTATAAGCGTCCCGGCACCGATACCGACGAATCTGACGAGATCAACTTTGGCCTGGGGATGAATCGCCGGGAAGCCAAAGCTTTCTTGGACGATTCCGGCATCAAGATCGTAGGCGGGCACTATTACTACCCCGGCAACCCGGTGTTTGAGAAAATGTGCGATTATTACGCTTCCCTGGGCGGGATCCAGTTTGGCTCCGGCGGAGATTTCTTCGCTGGCGGCATGGATGAGCTCAAACGCAAGATGGAGCTCATGGTCAAGGATGCGGAGATCGCAAAAAAATACGGCCTGCGCTATTATTACCACAACCATTTCTGGGAATTCCAAAAGTTTGGCGGCGAGTACGTTTGGGATATCATGGTCAAAGAGCTCCCCAAGGATCTGGTCTGGTTTGAGCTGGATAACTACTGGGCGGCCCGCGGCGGTGTAAACCCCGTGGACGTCATCGACAGGACCGGCAGCCGCCTGATCCTCCTGCATCAGAAGGATTTCAGCAAAACGGCCGGCGTGCCCCTGAACCTTTTTGAAAGCGCCATCGATCCCAACGGCCCCCTGAACCAGAAGATGCACGGCGACAACCGCCATGTCACCGATTTTGCCGAGGTCGGCAACGGCGTCCTCCCCATCCAGGATTACATCACCGCCGGCAAAAAAGCGGGCGTCGGGTACATCCTGCTGGAACAGGATCTCACCGCCATCGACGAGCTGGATTCTATCCGCATCAGCATGAACGCCTTTAAGAAATTCTCTGGCGTGGAGTGGGACTGATCTCCTGTAAGTTCTACCGGTCATCAGCGGCCGGGAACCCCTTGTGCAGGGGCCCCGGCCGGTTTAGGACGGCATCTGTATCTACGGCAGGCATATCCTGCCCCGTAAGGCTGCCGGTTTGATCTGCTCGCCTCCTCCAGGGGATTTCAAACCGCTGTCCGCAGGGGTAGGACATGTGCGCAAACGCCGGCTGTTTATCCAGCGGCCGGCGCCCTGCCGTGCAGATGCCTTTTTTATTTTGTTTGTTGGAAAGGAGCGCCCCTATGAAAGTTGGGATCCAGTTATACTCTGTGCGCAACAGCATGCAGCAGGACGCCCGCAAGACCATGGACGCCGTGGCGAAGCTGGGCTACCGCTACATCGAGACCTACTGTCACCCTGTGGACGGCCCTTCCTCCGGCGGCCCGGAGGAGCTGGGCTTTGGCCTGGGAATGGAGCGGCATGAGGCAAAGGCTTTTCTGGAAAATTCCGGCATCACCCTGGCCGGCGGGCATTATTATGGCGCAGGGGATCCTTCCTTTGAAAAGATGTGCGACTATTACGCTTTTCTCGGCGGGGCCCGCTACGGCACCGGCGGGGAATTTTTCGGCGATCTTGACGGGCTCAAACGCAAAATGGAGCTCATGGTCAAAGACGCGGAGATCGCCAAAAAATACGGCCTGCGCTACTATTATCACAACCATGTCTGGGAATTTCAGAAATTTGGCGGGGAATATGTCTGGGATATCATGCTCAAGGAAATGCCGGCGGAGCTTGTTTCCTTTGAGCTTGACGCCTTTTGAGCGGTGCGCAGCGGCATGGACCCGGTAGAGGTCATTCAAAAAACCGGCAAGCGCCTGATCCTTTTGCATCAGAAGGATTTTAACGCCGCCTCCCAGTACCGTCAAAACCTGTGGGAATACCGGCTCGACCCCGACGCCCCCATCACCGACTGGAGCTGCATCCACGGTCTGGAGGAGGATTTTGTAGAGGTCGGCACCGGCATCCTGCCCATTCAGGACTATATCGACGCCGCCAATGCCTGCCAGGTGCCCTACATCATCCTGGAACAGGACTACACCAAGCTTTTGGAGGCAGAGAGCATCCGGGTAAGCATGGAGGCCTTCCGCAAATTCCGCGGCGTGGAGTGGGAATGACCTGCCCGCCCAAACACAAAACCAAACCGGAGGGATCTGTCTATGAAAATTGCAGTCGGCGCGTTTTTGCACGAAGCGAATTCCTTTAATCCGAGGATGATCGACATCGCGGATTTTCATTATCTGGAGGGCGAGGCTGTTTTTGGCGATCTTGCCGCCGTAGAGGTGTTCCGCCAGGCGGGGGCCGAGGTCGTCCCCCTCATCAGCGCCAGCGATATGACCCCCAACGGCATCGTGAAGGAAAGTGCCTACGAATACTTTGCCGGTAAGATGCTCTCCGCCCTGGACGCCTGCCCCGACGCGGACGCGGTATATCTCTACTGTCACGGCGCCATGGAAGTGGAAAACATCGGCTCTGGAGAATACGAGCTGGTGCGGAGGATCCGGGAAAAAATGGGGCCCTCCATCGTCATGGGCATCGCCCTGGACGCCCACGCCAACACCGACCCCCGGCTGCCCGGGCTGGTCAACGCCATCCGCAACTACCGCACCGTGCCCCACACGGATATGGCGGAAAACGAAAGAGCTGTCGCCGCCCATATGGTAACCTGCCTGCGGGAGCAGGAGCGCACCGTCCCCCAGTATGTGCGCCTGCCCTACGCCATTCATCCGGAAAAGGCCCTTGGCAATTCTTATCCGCTGAAGAACATCTTCGAGCGGCTCTTTGAGCTGGAAAAAGACGAACGCATCGCCATCGCCACTCTCGGCATCGGCGCCGTTTGGTGCGACTGTGCCACTCTGGCCACCCATGTCATCGTCACGCCCTCCCGGGAACGCGATACCGATTACGCCCTGGAGCAGGCCCGTCTGCTGGCGGACTATGTCTATTCCTTCCGCGATGAATACGATTTTCAGCAGCTTCCCCTCTCCCCTCACGAGGCTGCACGCTATTCCGTCAGCTTTGAGGGCGCTCCGGTCTATGTTTCCGATTCCGGCGACAACACCACCGGCGGCGCGGTAGGGGATCACACCATCCTGCTGCGGGAATATCTCCATCTTCGGGAGTATTTCGGCAAAAAGGTGCTGGTCACTTCCATCTGGGATGAAAAAGCTGTGGCCCAATGTCTGGGACACAAAATCGACGACCAGATCACCGTCTCCATCGGCCACGATACCGACGACTACAACCGGGCGGTGACCGTCACCGGCACTCTCAAAGCGGTGGGAGCCATCTGGGGCGGCCTGGACGTCTCTCACATCAAAGCGGGGGATACGATTACGCTGGATCTCGGCCACGTGGACGTCACCCTGCTCAGCTGCCCCGGCTCCTTTGTGGACGACGCCCATTTTGAGGCCGCCGGCCTTGACCTTTCGGAATATCAGGTCGTCGTAGTCAAACAGGGCTACCTCTTTCCGGAGCTGCGCCAAAAGGCAAAGCTCGGCATCCTGGCCCTGACCCCCGGAGCCACCCACCAGATCCTGGAGAACCTGACCTACCGCAGGATCCATCCTCCCGTCTATCCCCTGCATTACTGCGAGTGACCGCGCCCCCAACAACGCCTGTGGAAAACGACGCCGGGCTTCCGGCAAATGAATTGAGGTGTGTTATCCGTGAAAAACCTTTATCTGCAGATGTTTTCCTTTGATGACAGAGATCCCCTGAGCACCGTCAAAAACCTAAAAGCCGCCGCCGGCATTGGCTACAGCGGCGTGGAGCTTTACGGCCCCAACCTGAAAATGGATCCCATCGAGCTGAAAGCCGCCCTGGACGGCTGCGGCCTGGGGGTAGTCTCCCTGCATGCCGATACCGGCCGCATTCTTTCCCTGATCCCCTTTGCCAAGGCGCTGGGGCTATCCTACATTGGCATCGGCGCGGAGGATCTTCCGGATTTTGAGTCCGCCGCCGCCTTCGCAAAGCGTTTGGGAGAGATCGGACGGGAATGCCGGGAAAACGGGTTGCTCCTCACCTACCACAACCACACCCAGGAGTTCCGTCAAGCAAACGGAAAAAGCTTTGAACAATATCTTTTGGACGAGACCGATCCCGCCTGCGTCGCCATGGAGCTGGATTCTGGCTGGTGCGCCGCCGCGGGGGTCGACCCCATCGATTTTGTAAAGAGGAACCCCGGACGCGTCCCGCTGGTGCACATCAAAGAGTGTTCCGAGATCATTGGCGTGCGCCCCACCCACGAGATCCCGCCGCTGGTGCCGAAGGTCAATTGTCTGGCCGGAAAAGGCCTCATCGACTGGACGGCCTTTTTGCCCGCCGCCCGGGAAAACGGCTGCCGCTGCTTTATTGTGGAGCGCGAGACCACCTATCCCGGCGCCGCCGACCGCCTGCAGTGCCTTCGGGAGGACTGGGAATACTACTCCGCCCTGCCGCTGGAATAATTCCGGCACGACAAATCCTTTCCGGCCAAGGGCCGGTGAGATCAGAGAATTTTATCCCGTTTTGCCGCAGGAAGCCTTTGCTTCCTGCGGCTTTTCTCTGTTGCAGCCATGCGCCGTTCGATCAGCCCCCTGCGGCGGTTCTCCGGCTATGCTATGAAACGCTGTTATCCAGCCTCTAAAACCGAAAAACGGCGGAACCGGCAAGCCCACAGGCTGTCGGTTCCGCCACTTTTTCAATGTCCCAGGCTTTGGCCGGGGCGTTTTGTTTTTTCAGGAAGGAGCTCCTGCGCTTTAGCAGGTCGCCCCGCCTTTCAGATGCTTTTGCGCCGCCAAATTTTCCTCCCGGCGGGAGAGCAGCTCGTTGGAAAGCAGCTGGGCTTCCACCTGTTCAAAGCCCAGACGGGCCACCGTATCGGCAAAGCGCTCGCCGGTGATCCCCTGCTCCCGGAACAGCAGGATCGCTTTTTCCACCACCTGCAGCACTTCTTCCCGGCTGGAGAACACCGGGGTAAGGCAGCGGCCCTGGGCCACTTTTTTGCCCCAGCGCCCGCCGATATAGACGCGATAGCCGTCGGTGTGTTCCTCCAAGGCGCGAAAGGGACATTTTCCCACACAGCGGCCGCAGTGGTTGCAGGCCTTAGGGTCGATCAGCAGCTTTCCGTCCCCCAGGGAAGCGGCGCCGATGGGGCAGGCCTTCTCCACCTGGCAAAGCTTGCAGCCGCGGCATTTTTCCGCGTCCAGACGCGGGACGCGCTGGCCGATGATCCCCAGATCATTGAGATCCGGCTTGACGCAGTTGTTGGGACATCCCCCCACGGCGATCTTGAACTTATGGGGCAATTTTACTCCGGCATAGCCGTGGTAAAAACGCTCATGGATCTCCTCGGAAAGGGCGAAGGTATCGATCAGGCCATACTGGCAGGTGGTGCCCTTGCAGCTCACCACCGGGCGCACCTTAGAACCGGTGCCCCCGGTCTCCAGCCCGGCCTGGGCCAGCTGCTCCCGCAGAGGCTCGATATTCTCAAAGGGGACGCCCTGGATCTCCAGGGTCATGCGGGAGGTCATGGTGATCTCCCCGCTGCCATAGCGCTCCGCCGCCTCGGCCACCGCCCGGCTCTCCTGGGCGGTAAGCTTTCCGTTTCGGGTGATCACCCGGGCGTTAAAGCAGTCCGGGGTGTTTTTATCCCACAAAAATCCCAGGCCTTTGACGCGTGTCATCTCCTCAGCGGGAACCCTCTGGCCGGAAAACTTGACCTTTATGGGGGAGAAAAAGGCGCCGCCCTCCAAAACCAGCGTGTTTTGATACCCAAAATGGCGCAGACGATTTTGCAGCAGATAGGCCTTTTTACCCCTGTTGCAGACCAGCAGCAGCTTCTCCTTCGGATCCAGCCCCGGCACGGGGCCGTCCACCCGGGTAAGATCCACCGCAAAGGCTCCGGGGATCGGCGTGGCCGCTCCCGCGTCCACCACCCGCCATCCGTCCAAAGCGCCGGAGGCATATTGGGCGGGGCCGGCGCTTTGCAGCTGCCCGTTCAGCTTATTCAGCAACACATAAACCGCCTGTACAAAGGGGTGGATCGCTGTGGAGAAGGGCGGCGCATAGGCAAAATCCAGACTATCCAGATCCTCCAGCTCCGCGTTCATGGAAATGGCGGCGACGGCGATATCCGTCATTTTATCCACCGCCCCGGGCCCGATGATCTGGGCCCCCAGAAGCCTGTGGGTGGCACGATCCGCCACCAGCTTGGTGATAAAATAGGCGGCGTCCGGATAGTAATGGGCTTTGTCATCGGTAACCGCCAGGACGGCGGCTGCGTCGTAGCCCTCCCGCACCGCCTGCTCCTCGGTAAGCCCCGTGCGGCCAAGGCAGAGCCCTCCGGGCATCTTCACCACGCTGGTGCCCAAAACCCCCGGATAAGCCGCCTGCTCCCCGGCCAGTACCCTGGCCAGCACCCGTCCTTCCAGGTTGGCGCTGGAGCCCATGGGAGACCATTGAGCCTTGCCCGTAAGGCGGCTGCGCACCAGGGCGCAGTCCCCGGCGGCGTAGACGTCCGGCAGGCTGGCGGCCAGATGGGCGTCCACCAAAATGAGCCCTCGCTCCATCGCAAGGCCGCTGTCCTCCAAAAACGCGGTGTTGGGGCGCACCCCCACCGAAAGGATCGCCAGATCCGCCGGGAATTCTCCGGCGGCGGTCTTTACGGCAGTGATCTCTCCCACGCCCGCAAACCCAGTGGCGGCGGCCCCTGTCAACACCCGCACGCCGGCTTTCTCCAGCTGCCGGCGGATGTAGCCGGCCATTTCCGGATCTGCCACGCCGGGGAGCAGCTGGGGCGCCGCCTCTAAGACCGTGACCGAAACGCCCTGGGCCTGCAGGTTTTCCGCAGCCTCCAGGCCGATAAAGCCGCCGCCCACCACCACCGCCCGGCTCACGGGACGGTTTTTGAGGTAGCTGCGGATCTCCTCCGCGTCCTCCGGGGTGCGCAGGGTAAAGATCCCCTTCTGCCCCACGCCCGGCAGCGGCGGAACCAGGGGGGACGCCCCCACGGCGATCACCAGTTTATCGTAGCCATAGCGCTCCTCCATGCCTGTGGCAAGGTTTTTCACCTTTACCTCTTTGGCGGCGCTGTCCAGGGCCACGGCCTCGCGGCCTGTCAGCACCTGCGCGCCGGTCAGGGCCTCATAGCGCTCCGGCGTATTGACGATCAGCTCGCTTTTTTCCCCAATGGCGCCGCCCACATAATAGGGCAGTCCGCATCCGGCATAGGAAATATCCCCGCTTTTGGAAATCAGGGTGATTTCGGCGTCCCGGCGCAGGCGTTTGAGCTTGGCCGCCGTTTTGGTGCCCGCGGCCACGCCGCCGATGATCAGTACTTTCATTTGGCGTATCCCCTTTCAGTGGCCGCAATGGCCCTCATGGCAGCCGTGGCTGCCGCAGCTGTGTTCCCCGTCCTCATGGTGATGATGGGCGCATACAATGTCCTCGTTGTACGCCAGACGGCCTTCCAAAAGGTCTCCCACCGCTTTGTCCGCTTCCCCGGCGGCCCCGCAGTAAAGGCGGATCCCCGCCTGCGCCAGGGCCTGCTTGGCCCCGCCGCCGATCCCCCCGCAGATAAGGGCGTCCACGCCCAGGCCCTGCAGAAACCCGGCCAAAGCGCCGTGGCCGCCGCCGCTTACCGGCAGCACCTCCGCTTTTACGACCTTTCCCGCCTCGGCTGTGTAAATCTTAAACTGTTCCGAATGCCCAAAATGCTGGAAGATCATCCCATTTTCATACGTTACCGCAATTTTCATCCTGTCCTGACGCTCCTTTTCTTCTTCCCCCCGCTGCCGGTGGCAACAATGAGGCATATCTTTGCACTCCGCCTTCATGGCCGGGCAGACGATGACGTCGCCGCCGGAGATCTCCAGGGGCCGTCCGTCGATCAGCGCGGCGGCGATCTTCCTGCGGGCCGCGTCATACATGCGGGTCACCGTAGGCCGGGAGACGCCCATGCGCCGGGCACACTGCTCCTGGGAAAACAGCTCGTAATCCAGAAGCCGCACCGTTTCATATTCGTCGTAGCCCAAATAGACCGGCTCCCCGGCCTTTTCCCCTGCGGGTTCAAACCGTGTGGTGGCCGGTTTGGAACAGATACAGCGGAATTTTTGCGGCCTTGCCATGGCATCGCCTCCTCTTCTGCCATATTATAGCGCTGTTATGAACATATGTCAATAATTGAGCCTGTCCACTGCCATGAAAAAGACGCAAAAAAACAGGGGGCCGCCGCCCCCTGTCAAAAGCCGCCGTTACTGCCGGAGCTCTTCCCCGGCAAAGGATTCTACGCGGTTTCGCCCGGCCATTTTTGCCCGGTACAGCGCCACATCAGCCCGGTTTACCAGATCCCGAAAATCCAAAGCCTTTCCGGGCTCCTGGGTGCAGACCCCCACGCTGATGGTAAGCGCCCCTTCAAAGCGCCGCTCCACCGCGACGCGCAGGGCCTGGGCCACTTCTAAGCCGCGGCTTTGGCCGCACTTTTCCAGGCAGAAGAAAAATTCCTCCCCGCCGTACCGCGCGGCGAAGGCGTTTTCCCGGCGCGTAGCTTCTACCAAGGTCTCCGCCAGCTCCCGGAGGATCCTGTCCCCTTCCAGATGGCCGTAACGGTCGTTAAATTCCTTAAAATGGTCAATGTCCAGCATCATGCCGGTCACCGGAACGCCTTGGGAAATGGCCGACTCCATGGCCGGACGCAGGATCTCCTCCATGCCCCGGCGATTGCCCAGGCCGGTAAGTTGGTCAGTGGAGGCGATCTCCGAAAGTTGGGCGTTCATGGCGATGATCTCATCGTATTGGCGCCGGATGACGATGCGGCTATAACAATCCAACACCTTTCCCCGGTAGGTCGTGATCGAGATATACAACGCCAACAGCACGATGCAAACGCTGTTGATAAGGTTGCTGAACAAGTTTTCCATCCCGCCGGGCAAAAACGCCAGCGTCAGGTTCAGCACGACAAGGGATCCTCCAAAAAAGGCCATGGCCATGAGAGGCCGCAAAAGAGCCAGGGCTGCAACGCATAGAAGGACATAACTGAACACCGCGATCCCGTTGCCGCCCAACTGATCCAGGGAGGTAATAACGCAGGCCCAGACGCAAAACACGCCCGAATAGACCATACCCATCCTCAGCAGCGCCGCGTCTCCCGGGCGCTTTTTGCGCCCCATCCACAACAAAATAGCCGTGCACAGCAATAGCAGCGTATCGGAAAGGACATATCCCGTGCGCCGCCAGTTAAAAAACGGGCCGCCCGGCTTGATGCTGAAAAGCATGATCATCACCGCCTGCAGCGCGCAGATCCCCGCCGCCACATGCCGGTAAAGATCCCAGCAGGCGCGGGAAAGCTCCTCCTCGATGATTTTGCGATATCCCAAATCCACCGGGAAGAGGATCTTTTGCCATCGTTTTTTCCAGTCCACAGGGTATTGCTCCTTTCTATGAGCCCTTTTTCGTCTTCAGGATCGGGGCTTGTCCCCTGTCAGCACCCCGTCGCCGCGGCAAGGCCGCCCAACAGCAGCAGCCCCACAACGTTTACCAGCAGAAAAGCCGCCAGATACCGGCCGGGCCTTGCATCCCCCTGCCGGAAATAAAATTTCAGAGAGATCAGGCTGGCCAAAGAGGCGATGGGAGTCCCCAGGCCGCCGATGTCCACCCCCAGCAAAAGCCCGCGCCAATTTTCGGTAAAGCCCGCCAGCAACACCGCCGCCGGCACATTGCTGATCACCTGGCTGGCCAAAAGCGACGTCAAAAACGCGCTGCGCTCCATCCAGCCTGCCAGCAGGGCGCGCACCGGCTCCATCCGCCCGATATTGCCGGCAAAAACGAAAAAGCAGACAAAGGTGAGCAGCAGGCCAAAATCGACCTTTTTCAGCAGCCCGCGGTCAAAGATGAGCACCGCCGCCAGCACCAGGGCCGTCAGCACGCCGTAATGCAGCACCCGGAACACCGAAAGCAGGCAAAGGGCAAACAGCGCGCCAAAAAACCACAGCATGGCCGGACGGCACAGGGTCTGAGGGGCCTCAAAGCGCACCTGCACCATCTGCGCAGGGGCGCACAGCGCCGCCGCAACAAGCAGCAGCGCCAGGCTCACGGCCGTGGGCAGGCAGAGGGCCGAAAAAAAATCCCCAGCCGAAAGGCTGTAGCGGCTATAGAGGAACAGATTCTGGGGGTTGCCCACCGGGGTGGCCATGCTGCCCAGATTGGCCGCCGCCGTTTGCAGCACGATGACCGGGATCAGCAGATCCCGCCGGGCAATCAGGGTGAGCACCAGAATGGTAAAAGGCACAAAGGTGATCAAAGCCACATCGTTGGTGATCAACATTGAGGTCCAAAACGGCAGCATGACCAGGGCCGCCGTCAACAAGCGGATCTGCTTTTTGCCCGAGAGGATCCGCTGGGCCAGTACGGCAAACAGCCCGCACTCCTGAAACCCCGCCACCACCGCCATGAGGCAGAAAAGCAGGCACAGCACGCGCAGGTCGATATAACTCCAATAGGCCGGTGAAGGCGGTACCAACACCGCCGAAACCACCGCGCAAAGCGCAGCGGCGCAGAGGACAGATTCCCTCTTTAAAAAACCGATGACCTTTTTCATCCGCTCTCCCCCGTCGTGCGCCCATTCCGGCGTGGTTTTCGACCACACGCCGTCCTTCTGTAATGATACCACCGGAACGCCCGCCGCGCAATCGCTTCCTCAAAAATCTTCCCGTAACCCAAAAAATCTCCGGGGCCAAAGGCCCCGGAGATCAAACAGGCTGCCCGATTTTACAGCTCGCCGTCCTGGCGCATTTTCTCCAGCTGTTCTTTTTGAATCTCCTCGTCAAAGGAGAGCATAAGCTCGACGCCCTTTTGATTTTTGATCTTGCGGGCCACGTAATTGCGGGTGATCTTCATGACCGTCTGCGAAAGGGCCAGCACGCCAATCAGGTTGGGGATCATCATCAGGCCGTTGAAGGTATCGGAAATATCCCAGGCCAGGGAGGTGGTAAGCAGGGCGCCCAGCACAATGGCCGCCACAAACACCACCTTATAGATCATGGCGGAGCGCTCCCCAAACAGGTATTGCCAGGCGCGGGAGCCATAATAGGACCAGCCCAGCACGGTGGAGAAGGCAAACAGGAACACCGCGATGGCCACGAAAGCCGCCCCCGTAAAGCCGAACACATTGCTAAAGGCCTCCGAGACCAACACGACCTTGTTGGAGGTGCTGATCATGTAACCGGTATCCAGATCCACCAGGCCGGAGGTGAGCACCACCAGCGCCGTCAGGGTGCAGATGACGATGGTATCGGCAAACACCTCGAAGATGCCCCACATCCCCTGGCGCACCGGCTCCTTTACGTTGGAGGCGGAATGGACCATGACCGAAGAGCCAAGGCCGGCCTCGTTGGAAAAGACGCCGCGCTTAAAGCCCCAGGTGATGACTTCCTTTACCATGATGCCGGCGGCCCCGCCCGCCACAGCCTTCATGCCAAAGGCAAAGCGGAAGATAGAGCCCAGGGCGGGAAGGATATTCGTAAAATGGATGACGACAATGGCCACCGCCCCCAGGATATAAAGCACCACCATAAAGGGGACGATCTTTTCCGTTACGGCAGCGATGCGCTTGATGCCGCCGATGATGACCAGGGCGGCGATGGCCATGATCACCAGTCCCACCACCAGCATATAAAGGTTCACCGAAACGCCGGTGGCGGCGTCGGTATAGAGGGTAATGTTGGACAACGCGTCAACCCGGAACACCGAAGTCACGTTGGTCACAATGGTGTTTACCTGGCTCAGGTTGCCGATGCCGAAGGACGCCAGGACGCAGAACACGGAAAAGAGCGCGCCCAGGAACTTGCCGATCCCCCGGCAGCCTTTTTTCGCGCCCAGGCCGTCCCGCAGATAGTACATGGCCCCGCCAGCCCATTCGCCGTGGGCGTCTTTGCGGCGATAGTAGATGCCCAGCACGTTTTCCGCATAGTTGGTCATCATCCCGAAGAAAGCGGCCACCCACATCCAAAAAATTGCCCCGGGCCCGCCGGAGACAATGGCCGTAGCCGTCCCGGCGATGTTGCCCACGCCCACCGTGGCCGCCAGGGCGGTGCACAGCGCCTGGAACTGAGAGATCGAAGCCTTCTCCTGCGTATGTCCCAGCACTTTCTTATGAAAAATGCTCCCGATGGTGTTTTTCATCCAGTGGGCAATATGCGTCACCTGAAAAAACTTTGTCAAAATCGTCATCAGGACGCCGGTGCCCAGTAGAAGCACCAGGCCGATGGTCACCCACACAAAGGTGTTGACCGCGTCGTTCATCGAACTCAGCTGCTGCCAAAAATTATCCATGTCTCTTTTCCTTTCTGGTTTGATCCCACCGATCCCTGAAATAAAAAAGAAGCTGTCTGCACGGTCTCCCGCAAAACAGCCTCCTGAATGAACAACGCAAAGCCGCCCGGCACTCCCCGCGCCTGCGCAGCTTTTCCTCTGTCCTTTTGCCTGAGAGATTTGGCGCTGTGCGCCTTGCACCTTCGGCACCCGGCAGACCCGGGGTTCTCCAGAGACCCATCCGTTTCCAGTCCCTGCCCTGACGGGCACCTGAGAGTATTACTCCTTCGGTAAGCGGCGCTTTTTCCTGAAAACTTCTTTTGGAATATGCAATTTGTATTCACAGTTTCTTCATGAATTGTTTTTCATCCTACCACACGCCTATGGCGTTGTCAACCAGATTTGTGAATTTTTTTGATATTTCGCCGTTTTGTCAAAAAATATTCGAAACCACCGTCCAATTTTCCACTTTTCCGAAATATTTTTGCCAAATTGGGGTTTTCGCTTTTGAGGCTGTATCTTCCGCGCTGTTCTGACAAAAGGGCGCCGAAAATGCGTATGCCCGCAAAATCGGTCCATACTACCCATCATGGACAGAAAAAATCAGTTTGCGGAAAGGATTTGACGACATGGAACCATACTCTGTAACGCTGCCCCGCGTCAATGAAAACGGTTATTATAAAATGCGTCTGGAAAGCATTGGCGGGCTGGGCGCAAACCTCTGCGGAAAGCTGCTGGGAGAGCTGGGGGCGGAATATCTTGGGCTGTCCGCAGCCTCTTTTTCCAGCTATGGCTCAGAAAAGCGCGGCTCCCCCGTCAAGGCCTATGTGCGCTGGGGCGCGCCTGGGCAGGCCATCCGCCACAACAGCCCCGTGGAGCAGCCTCATCTGCTGGCCCTGTTCCATCTGGCCCTGGGCCAAAACCTGCCGGTGACCGCCGGCGTAGAGGAGGGCTGCTCCGTTGTGGTCAACACCGCCGCCGCCCCGGAAGATGCGCGTAGGCAGCTGCGCCTATATGGCGGGACGCTTTGCTGCGTGGACGCCCAGCGCCTGGCCATGGAGACGAAAAGCCGCGTCAACATGATCCTTCTGGGCGCCCTTGCCCGGGCTTCCGGTTTTATCCCCTTGGAAGCCGTCTTTGCCCTCATCCGCGATACCCTGGGCAAAAAGTACCCTTCCCAGCTGGAGCGGAACCTGGCGGGGGCCAAAAGCGGCTATGGGGAGGTCCGGCAAAAATATTTCGCCCCGGACGGCGCCTATCCCCCCGTGCCCTACCGGGAACCGCAAGGGGTCTGGGGCTGGCGGACAGCCCCCATGGGCGGGGTCAACCCATTGCCCGGAAACCTGGTCTCCAACGACCTTTCCGCCTCCCGGGAGGGATATCTGCCGCTTTTCCTGCCGGAAAAATGCATCCACTGCGGCCTGTGCGATTCCACCTGTCCGGACATGGTGTTCCAGTTCCTGCCCGGGGAGTACCGGGGAAAGCCCGCCATGCTCAACAGCGGATTGGACTATCACCACTGTAAGGGCTGTATGCGCTGCGTGGACGTCTGCCCCACCGGCGCTTTGGCCGCCGGGCTGGAGCGCGAGCACCCGAACCCCCGGTGGCAGCGCCAAAACCGAGATCTGGCCGGTGAGGGCCCCCATTACGAAGCGGCGGGGAGGGTATCCCGAATTCTGTGTAAACGATGAAAAGCAGTGCAAATAGAGCAAATTATTTTAGGTTCTACTGAAAGACTTGGTTTTTAATCCTATGCCAAAATAACGACTCCAAACGGCTGGAACAGC
>JAQVCU010000082.1 GCA_028689635.1 Oscillospiraceae bacterium | reverse complement strand
GGAAGATATGCTCAGCATGGTGAAGGCATATGTGAAGGAGAAATACCAAAAGCCCGGGGAGGTCTATATCGGGTTGCTGCACCGGCTGGATCGCCCGGCGGCGGGGCTGATGGTTTTTGCCCGGACGAGCAAGGCCGCGGCGCGGCTTTCGGAAGAAATTCGCCAGGGGCGCATGCGAAAGGGGTATCTCGCCATTGTGCGGGCGGCGGGATTGCCGGAGAAAGGGCGTCTGGAAGATTACCTCTACAAGGACACCCGGGAAAACCGCTCCCGGATTGCATCTCCTGGGGAGCCTGGGGCAAAGTTTGCGGCGCTGGAATACGAGGTGTTGGAAGTGCGGGGGGGATGGGCGCTGGCGCGCATCGACTTGCTCACCGGGCGGCCGCACCAGATTCGCTTGCAATTTTCCTCCCGGGGCTGGCCGCTCTTGGGCGACGCGAAATACGGGAGCGGTGGGCAAGACCTGGCGCTATATTCTTATTTTCTCGAGTTTGCGCACCCGACGTGCAAGGAGAAAATGGCGTTTTTTCTGCTTCCTGGCACGGAAGCCTTTGTCAAATTCATCTCTGGAATGGAAAAACTTAAAATTTCTGGATAAAATCGCTGTTTTTAGAAAAAATAACGATACAATAAGCAGGAAAACCCATTAAAAAGGCGAATCATTTAATGTGGCATGGAATATGCCTAATACAACAGGGAGGTAAGAACGCTATGAAGATCAAAAACATTAGTGAACCGCAGAAATTCTTTGAGGTTCTGAACAATTGCAAGGGCAGCGTGGAACTGGTAACTTCTGAAGGCGACAGACTGAACCTGAAGAGCAAACTCTGCCAGTACATCGCTCTTACACAGATGTTCAAGGATGCTTCCATCGACGAAGTCGAGCTGGTAGTTTCCGAGCCGGAAGATATGAGCATGCTTCTTGACTATCTCATCAAGGGCTAAATTCCGGAAGGCTGTTTTGGCAGCCAAATTAAAAACGTAAAACATTTTATTGAGATATAGAAAGCACCATTCAAGCGCCGTGCGCAGGACTGGTGTTTTTCTTATGAAGAAAACTAAAACTGTACCTGGGGCAGGGGTTTATTGTATAATAGGGCTACCGGAGGAAACTATGGAGATACTCTACTCGGACAACTATTATGCTCTGCAGCGAGAGCTTTACCGCATGGCAAGCCTGGCGCTCGAAGAGAACCGGCCGACGCTGATTCTTGTGCCCGCACAGGCCAGCTTTCTTGTGGAATCCGGGATTTTAAGGGAATGCGGCGTGGAAGGCTTTTTGGAGCTGGAGGTTATGAGTTTTGAAAAGCTCACTTCCCGGATGCTCGAGCTTTCGGGCGGGCGCGTCTTGCCGGCGCTCGATAGTGCGGGCGTGGCCATGTTGGCCAAGCGGGCGATGAAGCAGACGGGGGAATTGCGCATGCTGCGCGCAGAGGAGGATGGGCTGCATGAGCGGGTGGGCGAGCTGGTTTCCGCGCTCAAGAGCGAGCAAATCTATCCCGAGCAGCTGCGGGAACTGGCGGGCGGCCAGCATTCCTCCACTTCGGACAAGCTTCTTGATATTGCGGATATTTTTGAGCAGATGCTGGAGCTTTCGGGCGGGAGCATGCTAGATGGCAGAGACCAGGAGAAGCTGGCGCAGAGCAAGTTTGCGGACTCTTCTTATATAAAAAAACAGGATATTATTGTATTTGGATTTGATATTTTGCCGGCGCTTAGGGTGCAGAGCATGGTGCAGCTGGCGGGGGCGGCAGCGTCTTTCCGGCTGCTCATCGAGGCGCGGGACGATGCTGTGCTGCAAAAGCAGTGGCAGTGCATAAAAAGATTAGAGGCGGAAGCCCGAGCACAGGGGCTATCCCCGGTATTGCAGGAGTTTGCCGCAGAGCCCAAGGGAGAAACCGGATATTTGCAGCAAAACCTCTATGCGTATCCTGCGCGGCCGTATGAGAAAAAGCCCGGGCGCATTGAAATCGTGTCCGCGGAAAACAAGAGAAAAGAAGCGGAGTACGCGGCGCAGCGGATTTTGGAATACACCTGCGAGCAAGGCGGGCGCATGCGGGAGATTGCCATACTCGCGGGCAGTATTGCCAGTTACGAGGTGCCGGTGCGGGATGTTTTTTCCCAGGCGGGTATTCCGTTTTTCCTCGAGAGCAAGCGGGCGCTATTATTGAGCAGCGCGGCGGAGTTTGCATTATCGGCGCTGGATATTATCGCGGGCGGCAGATGGCGGCTGGCGGACGTATTGCGACACTTAAAGTGCGGCTTTTTGTGCGCCGAGCACGAGGAGACGGCGCTCATCCGCCATGCAAAGGAATATGGGCTGAGGGGATATGCCTTCCGCCGGGGATTTAAGCGGGGCGACGAGCAGATAGAGGCGCTACGCCAACGGGCGTTTGGCCCGCTGCTTGAGATGGAGGACAGGGCGAAGGAGGAGAATCCGGCGTTCCTGCTGTTGGAGTATTTGGAGAAAACAGGCGTACAGCAAAAGCTGGAAGAGCAGGCGGAGGAGCTGGCGGCGCTGGGCTTCCTGGCAGAGGCGCGGTATTTGGGGCAGGTTTATGAGGCGCTTACGCGGCTCATAAACCAAGCGCAGACGCTGGAGGGGGAAGTTTCGCTTCTGGAGTTGCGGCAGGTATTGGCGGCGGGGTTTGAGGCGGCGCAGATTTCCGTCATTCCTCCGGCGACGGACGAGGTGACGCTGGGGGACATCACCCACAGCATTTTTGAGAAGAAAAAGCTGCTCATCGTGCTGGGGGCGAACGAAGGAGCGCTGCCCGCCACGCTGGACGGCTCTGGAATTATCAACGACTATGAGATTGCCGAGCTGAGAGCGACACTGCCGTCTTTTCCGGACAAGATGGCGTTTGACGACCAGAAGGCATATTTGCGCCGGGCTTTTGGCGCGGGGGAGCGGCTGGTGTTTACCTATAACCGGGAGGATGGCCCGGCTTCGCACGTGCTGGACCGGGTGCACAGATTATTCCCAAAGCTGGAAGAGGAATTGGCGGAAAGCCGCCCATTGCGCAGTGCAGAGGCCTCTTACGAGAATTTGGCTGCTGAGCTTCGGGCGATGGCGGACGGCGAGCGAGAGGAGAGCGAGCTGCGTTCGGCTTATATCGGCGAGGAGCAGAAGAAGCTGGCGGAGCTGCTGCCCAGCGTGAATTTTGACAACACTCCGGCGGCACTGGGCAGGGCGGTGGCCCGGGGGCTCTATGGGCCTCCTTCGGCCAGCGTTTCCCGGATGGAGAGCTATTTTGAATGCTCCTACCGGCATTTTATGGAATATGGCATTCGACCGGAAAAGATTCGGGAGTTTGAGGAGGACGCCGGCAGCGCGGGCACGTATGTGCACGACTTGATGGACGGTTTTGCGGCAGAGCTTTCGGCGCGCAAGCTTTCCTGGGCAGAGCTGGGCGACGAGCAATTGCAGGAAGTGATGGACAGTGCGGCACAGCGGCACAAGGCGGATCATAACCGTGGAATTTTCAATGAAAAGCGGTTTTTATGGAGCGAAAAGCGGCTGCGGGAAGAGGCGGCGCTGGCCGCTCGGGCAGTGCGCGGGCAGCTTGCGGGTACGGGTGTGCGTGTGGCGGCCAGTGAGGCTGGATTTGGCGGGGATATTTTCTCGCTCCCCACGCCCTATGGACGGCTGACGCTGCGCGGGCGCATCGACCGGGTGGACGAGGCCGTGGCAGACGATCAGACATATGTGCGCGTGGTGGACTACAAGACGGGGGCGAAAAACTTTAACCTGGTGGACGTTTACTACGGGCTCAATTTGCAGCTTTTGGTATACTTGATGGCGGTGGAAAACTACTACCGGGCTCGGGGCAAGGAAGTTTTGCCCGCGGGCGGGTTTTATTTTGAGATCAAACTGCCCTATATTGGCGAGGGCGCGGAGGAGCAGACCCGGCTCTCCAAATTCAAGATGAACGGCTTTATTCTGGCCGAGCCCGAGGCGGCCGAATCCTTCCAGGGAGAAGAAAAGAGCATGAAGATAAAGGCCGGGGAAGAAGGGGAGAATGCCTTTTGCGCAGAGGAGATGGAGGCGCTTTTTGGTTACACCAAGAAGATGATTTTGCAGGCGGCCGGGGAGATGAGCGAGGGGGAGCTCTCGCTCTGCCCGGTGGGGGAAGGGGAGAACCTGCCCTGCCGGTATTGCGATTATCACGCGGTTTGCGGGTTTGACAAAGAATACCGGGGCAACACAGTGCGGCAAAAGGAGAAGATCGACAAGGCGCGGTTTTTTCGCGAGATAGGAGGGAAGCATGGCGGAGATGAAGCTGACAAGCCAGCAGAGCCAAGCGGTTTATAGCCGGGGCGGGAATTTGCTCGTTTCGGCGGCGGCGGGCAGCGGCAAGACCAGCGTATTGGCGCGGCGCATCGTCTCTCTTATCGAAGAGGGGGCAGAAATCCGGCGCATGCTGGTGGTGACGTACACAAACCTCGCGGCGACAGAGATGCGGGAGCGCATTGCTCGGGAGCTTTCGGCCAGGGCGGAGGCCACCGGAGATTTTCGGCTGGAAGCCCAGGCGGAGTATGTGCAGATTGCG